>CAZLJL010000068.1:0-8149 GCA_964559785.1 uncultured Bifidobacterium sp. | reverse complement strand
TCAGCTTTGGTTTGGGTGCGCCTGACTTGGCGCAATTCGGCAAAGTGATCGGTGTAAAGCTGCCGAATGCGGGTGCAGCGGGATTGTCAGGTGAGGTAGCGATTCGTCCCGGTCTTGTGCGTCTTGAACGCGTATCAGCGACGCTGGGCAAATCGAGCATGGCGGGTTGGATGCAGTTGGATGCCCGACCCGAGACGCCGACATTGATCGGTTCGCTGGCAATTATCGCGTTGGATTTGCGACCGTTTCTGGGGCAAGACGATCAAGACGAGCCGCCGACTGATTTGCGCGCGCTGTACCAAAGCCTCGCAGGTGTGCGTCTTGATATGCAGGCGCTGGATGAGATCGCTGTCGACTTGCAGCTAGGTGTTGGTCAATGGCTGAGTTTGCCCGGTGATATTCGCAATGCCTCGATGCGGCTTCAGGCTAGCAAAGGGAAACTCGAGATACCGGTTGCGGCGGAGGTTGAGCAGGTACCGATGCGTGGCCGCTTGATCGTCGACGCCCAACAAACCATTCCATCTCTATCGCTTTCTTTCAGTGCCGAGAAGTCACCGATCGGTGGTTTGTCACGTTTCCTGCTCGGTGTGCCGGGTATTGAAGGTCAGTTGGGTGGGTTGTCGTTGTCAGTCAATGCGCGTGGTGCAAAGGGTGACGCATTGATGCGCTCGCTGACGCTATCGATGCAACTACGAGAAAGTCGGCTTAGCTACGGTAACGTTGTCGGTGGCAAGCCGGTCAGCTTCACGGTTGATCGGATGTCGCTGGCCGTGGGCGGTGACAAAGCGCTTGATGGTACTTTGCGCGGGAGTTTGCTCGGCCGACCCTTGGTGGCGACTTTGTCGGGTGCCTCGCTGCGTTCTGCGATCGAGGCCGGTAGTTCGCCGGTATCGCTCACGGTGCAGACGGGTCGTATATCCGCGCAAGTGTCGGGTCGGCTGGAGGGTGCGGATCAGAGCGCTGATCTAACTTTTGCGCTGGGGGCTGAGCGCGCTGGCGATGTGGCGGCCTGGTTAGGCTTGAACCCACAATCCAATCTACCTATTGCCTTGGCGGGACGAGTTAGAGGGACGCTACAGCGTTGGTCATTGTCGAATCTGGTGTTTCAGGTGGGCGATAGCAGCCTGTATAGCCAGCTTGATCAGACCACCACACAAAACCATCAACGTCTCAATGCCAAGCTGGAGATTAGCAGCGTTGATTTACAACAGCTTGATAAGTTGCTGCCGCCGTCTGCACCAACGAAAGCGGGTAGCAAAGCCAGCTTGGATATTCCCATTCTGCCCGCGAAGCTCGTGCTGGAAGATGCGGATGTGAGTGTGCGCGCGCGAGACATCCGTGGCTCGCAACTGGCGCTGGGCGAGATGGGGTTTGATGGTCGGGTACGTGAGGGTTATATGCAAAGCTCACCCTTCTTTGCCAATATCGCCGGAACGCGCTATGACGGTGCGATCATGCTGGATTTGCGCGAGGCTGAGCCGCATGCGGAACTCTGGCTATCGGCGGCACCGGTCGATGTGAGCCAGGCGCTGCGTCAGTTAAAACTTGCCAAAAACATCGATGCGGGTATCGAGCGGCTTACCTTATACATCGACAGCCGCTCTCGGAATTTGTCCACACTGCTGGCCAATGCCTCTGTGCTCGGCGAGATCAGTGGCGGTCGCATTATCGTACGTGACGAGAATACCCAGTCGCAGCTGAAGGTACATGTTGCGCAAGGTAGTTTGTCGGCCAAACCGGGAGAACGCATAACGCTTGCGTTGACAGGCGATATCGATCAACAACCCGTCAGCATCCGGCTGCGGAGTGCAACCCTGAAGGCACTGGCAGAATCACAGCGACGCATACCATTTGAATTGATGGTTGAGGCCGCAAAAACCAAGCTACTACTATCGGGAAGTATTGACCGTGACCTTGAGGCGCGCGATATTGATCTTGCGCTCGACCTACGGGGTGAGCGACTCGACGCCCTTGAAAGACTGATGCGTGTGTCTTTACCGCCCTGGGGCCCATGGACAGCAGAGGGTAGGTTCCGCATGAATATGCGTGGCTATGCTGTGGATGGCTTGCGTCTGCAAGTGGGTAGCAGTGTACTGAACGGACGCGGCACCATTGAGACTGCCAGCGGTAAATCAAAAATCGATATCGCACTGGATGCACCACTGATTCAGCTTGATGACTTCAAGCTACAGCAGTGGTCGGCGATGGAGAGCAAGCCGGCTGCCGAAGAAAAAACTGACGCAGCAAGCGTGAAGCGTAAAGCAGTCGAGGCGAGTGACCAGGCGCAGGGGTTATTGTCGCGTCAAGTTTTATCCAAGGCTGATGCCTCTCTGGCGGTGCGCGTTGAGCAGGTACGCTCGGGTAAAGATGTGCTGGGCAGCGGTAAGCTGGATGCGCGACTCTTGAAGGGGCGGGCCGAGATTGGCCCCGTCATCGTAGCCATGCCGGGCGGTGAAGCCAAGCTACAGCTATCGTATGAGCCACGCGAACAAGATGTGCTGGCCGATCTTAAAATCGATATTGATCGTTTTGACTACGGCGTTATCGGCCGCCGACTGAAACCGGAGAGCGATCTGGGCGGGCGTTTCAGTCTGAAAATGGATGTCAATGGCCGTGCGGCACGGCTATCACAGATGCTGGCGCACGGTAACGGCACGATTGATATTGCCGTATGGCCGGAGAAGCTACCGGCGGGGGTATTTGATCTGTGGGCGGTGAATCTGTTTGTCGCACTGCTGCCGTCGATTGATCCATCAAACACTTCGGTGGTGAATTGTGCGGTTGGTCGCTTTACGCTCAATGATGGCAAACTCGCGCAGCGTCAGTTGGTGATTGACACCAGCCGCATGCGAGTAAATGGTGAAGCGCAAGTGAATTTTATGGATGAGCGGCTGCGCGTTCGACTGCAACCTCAAGCAAAGACAGCACAGTTTCTAAGTTTAGCGACGCCGATCGAGGTGAATGGCAGTTTCGATCAGTTCAAGGTCGGGCCCAACCCCGGCGATATCCTGCAAACCATCGTCAGGATGGCGACATCGATTTTTTGGGTGCCGATTCAGAAGCTGATGGGGGAGAAGTTGCCTGCCGATGGTGCGGATGTTTGCACTCCTCAATTTCGGTGACGAGCTTCGAAAATCAACTGCGCTGCATGGTTTGTAGCCAAGCTTGCGGATCATAGTCACGCATGAGTTCTATCGTATCTTCTACCGGCATGGCTGGGCTATGAATCCAGCCTTGTAGTAAATCACATTTTTTTTCGCGCAGTATCGAGAATTGACGGGCAGTTTCTACACCCTCGGCGACGACGTAAATATTCAGATCATGCGCAAGCTGTATCAACGCTCGGGTGATTACCTTCGATTGTCGGCCTTCGGATGTATCGAGTGAAGTGACAAGTCGCCTATCGATCTTCAGTGCTGAGATGGGCAAGCGAAGAAGTTGCTGGAAACTCGAGAAACCCGTACCAAAGTTATCGATGGCGATTTTCACGCCAAGCTGGTGAAAGGCGGATAGGGCAATCGTACTTCTCTCAATGTCGGCCATGATCATGCTTTCACTGACTTCCAGCATCAGTGCCGAGGGCGGAAGCTTGGACTTGGCTAGCGCGCGAGTTATTGTCTCAACCAGCTGTGGTGCATGAAGCTGTTTTGCGGAGAGGTTCACCGACACAGTGAATTCGCCCAAGCCCAGATTCCGAAACGCTACACTCTGCTGACATGCGGCATCAATCACCCAGTCACCGATCTGGTTGATAAGCCTGCTTTCTTCTGCGATCGGTAAAAATCGGGCTGGCTTGAGAACGCCAAGTGTTGGATGCTGCCATCGTAGCAAAGCCTCTGCGCCGACAATCATCCCAGTGGCGAGGTCAATCTGCGGTTGGTATAACAAAAAAAGCTGATCAAGTTGTATCGCATCGCCCAGCGCTCGATGAATATGGGATCGCTCTGTATGTTGCTGGTGAATGTCTGCGTTATAGAGCTGGTAAAGATTTCGACCTGAGCTTTTTGCGATATACATCGCTGTGTCAGCGCGCTCGATCAGCAAATCCTCGCTGTCACCATCTTCCGGAAAAGTAGTAACCCCCAAACTACAAGTGACTTCCAGCTTATGGCCTTCGAATTCGACTGGCTCGCACACCACTTGCATGATGCGCTCCAGTATCGGAGTACTCAGTCTGGCCTCCGGACCACCGCGTAATAGAAGCACAAATTCATCACCACCATACCGGCCGATAATATCGTCCTGTCGCAGTAACAGACGCAGGCGCGCTGTAATAGTTGCCAGCAAGCGATCGCCAGCACGGTGGCCAAATCGATCATTGATCTGTTTGAAATGATCCAGATCGATAAACACGACCCAAAATGGCATCTGATGCCGTCGGGCGAACGACAAAGTTTCAGAGAGTGACGCAAGCAGTGCCCTGCGATTGCTGACACCGGTTAGCGCATCATGCGCAGCGTGATGTGCGAGTTCTTTCTCCAAGCGCTTACGATCAGAGATGTCACGTGCCACTACCTGCATAGCCGCTTTACCATCGTAGCTCATGGGTAAACAGCGTAGTGCGATTTCAAAGCGGGATCCATCGAGACGCGTTGCGATGGTCTCGATGCGCTCACTGGGATCTTCCGTTGCGCGGGCGATCTCGGAAGCCAAACCAAGGTCGTTCATTGTCATGCCAATCAGCTGTCGTGGGCTGTGTTCGGCAAACATACGACGCGCCGCAGAGTTGGCGAAAGCGAGTTTTCCGTCCATCTGTACCATGATGGCATCGGGCGACATTTCGACAATTAGCCGGTAGCGTTCTTCGCTTTCTTGGAGCTTGTGCAGGGCAGCTTGGCGCTCTTGTCCCTCGATGTACAGCTCGAGACTTTTTTGCTCGAGCAGATGCTCGGCCTGTTGCCGCGCGCTGATCTCCCGCGCGAGCCTGCGCTGTTGTAACTCTTCAGGCGTGGGCATGCGCAGCGCGCACCAAGGTAAACCGCGTCAAGGCTTCCTCGCCTTGGGGCGGTAGGTCTTCGCGCTGAATTGAGATCGGTTCATCAAAGTGCGTGATACAGCCCTCAATCAAACCGTGCGCAAAATCGCTCATACGGCGGCGTGAACGGTAGACAAACACCATTTGCTGTTGACCGTCTTGCTCATGGCTGAACGAAGGTAGTTCGGCATCGCGATACAACTTGTTTACATCGACATGAATCGTGTGTTCAAGTGCGCTTAATAACGAGAACACATCGTTGAAGGCGTTGGTCATGTTGGGGTGAACTTCGACGAAGCGACCAAACAAGTGCCGACCGAAATGCCGCAATAGATCAGGCACAGCCATACCGGTGTGGGTCGATAGGTTTGAGACCAGATCCACCATCTCTTGATGGGGATAGGTGCCCACCGTGGTGTATGAGCCGTTGGTAGACAGCGAGGACGCTTCGATGATCGCGTCGGCAGTAGCGGGCGAAAACTGCGACTCCACCATGTCGATAAACTCGCGGAAGACAATGCCTTTCATGGTGACGGCTCCTGTACTTATTCTTTTAGTGACCAGCCTAACGCAATAAAATGTACTACAAGTAACATTTAGCGAGTGTTAGTTTTTCATAAGGATTGGGCTGTTTTATAAAATTTTTCGATGAAATACAAAAACAATTACAAATCTTGAAATTAATCTTCGAGGTAGTTGCTGATGTCGCTGCGGGTTGGGGCGACATTCCTGACAAACAAGAAAAATCAAATAGGCAGGCGGGCAGGCAGGCGGGTTGACGGGTGTTTGACCTACCCGCGCCGGCAACAAAAGCCTGGAAGTGCGAGGTGGCTCAGTCGAGCGACTGAGTCTTTTCAGCGGTATGGGGGCCACACCCTTCGCGCACCCAGGCCGTGGTTTTATGTCGGAACACCGTCCGATATATCAATCGACGGTGAGGGCTTGGCGCGCCTGCGTGAGCAACAATAGGAGGGAGAGCTGGGCGCGCATTACCTCGGATTTACGGTCGCTGGAATGCTGCGACTGGTAGCTGCGGCGCCTCCAAAAACTGCTTCGGCACTTCACCGGTCAGGGTGGCGAGGAAGGCGACGATCTGGCGCACTTCCTGGTCTTGCAACTGACGACCTAGCTGTACACGTGCCATCACGCGCACCGCATCATCCAGTGTCGCGACCGAACCATCATGGAAGTAAGGCGGTGTCATCGCCACATTGCGTAGCTGCGGCACTTTAAAGATCCATTGATCTTCTTCTTTGCCGGTATCGTGGAATTTGCCCTTGTCATAGCCCTTGAAGTGGGCGATCTCGACACTGCCGGTCGCTTTCCAGTAGTCCTCTACCAGACCGAATTTTTGGAAGCTCTGACCGCCGACAGTAGAGCCATTGTGGCAACCCGCACAGCCATAGCTCATGAATTTCTCGAGCCCAGCCTTGGCGTCGGTGCTGATGGCTTTGGTATCGCCTTTCAGATACTGATCAAAGGGCGCTGGGGTGAGCAGCGTGCGCTCATAAGCGCCGATCGCAATGGCCCAGTTCTGCGCGCTGACTGCCTCTTTTTCATTCGGGAAGGCAGCTTCAAACAAGGGCTTGTAGCCAAGCGCATGCAGCTTCGCTTCGGCTTCTGCAAAGGTTTTGTTACCGTAGGCAAAAGGACTGGTGAGTGCTTTCCAGGCCTGCTCTTCGACACTGACCCGATTGCCACCGTAGTGCTGTGCCACCAGCAGCGGGGTATTAAATACGGTCTGCGCATTACGCGGCATTAGCACCCCATGGACGCCAACTGAGCGCGGCAGTGAGTCTGCCCCGTAATGGCTTGGGTTATGGCAGCTGACACATCCGGTGCGGCCATCCGTGGATACGCGCGTTTCAAAGAATAGTTTTTTCCCGAGTTCGACACGCGCCGCTGAGTGGGGATAGTCGTCCACATGCGCGGTATAGGGCAAGGGCCTGAACACTTGTTTCGCGCGCTCCAAGAGGGCGCTTTCGGTGTCGGCGGCGGTGACAAGTCCAAAGCCCAGCGCCCCCGCGCCGAGTAAGAGTGCGATCACGCTGCTGCGTTTGGATAAAGCGAGATTGAGTTTCATCGATGTCTTTCTGAAAATCTTGATTCTTGGAAACTAGGCAGATTTTGCCCCGAATCGGAGCGGCTTGCATCATCCGTTAGCGATAGGGGACAGCGATTGCCGAGTTGTGGGCATTCAACGATTTTGACCTGAGGTAATTCATGATTTGCCGTATTGCAACTCTGATACTCGGAAAATATGCTCTCGGTATTCTCCGCTGTGGCTCGCGTCGCCTGTTTTTATATCGCTGTCAGTCACAGCTGTCTTTGCCGTCGATGGTGTTGTTGGTCGCCGGCCACCCTTCATAAGCCCGATGATTCGATACATTTTTTGCCTGCTGATCGCCGTTTCTGCGGCCTCCGCACTGGCAGCCCCTGATGCATGGCAGGACCAACTTGCCGCCATACCCGAGAAAGAGTGGAACCGCAGCCGCGCAGCGCACCTGCTTGAGCGCGCGGGGTTCGGTGGAACACCTGCCGAAGTCGAGCGCTTCTCCAAAATGACACCGAGTAATGCAGTACGCACACTGGTTCGGTATCAATCGATTCGTCATGCCTTGCCACCATTTGATGCCTCGGGGGCGTTTGACCCCGGCCTGGATCCTTTCTCACCCTCACGCCCCGCCGCAACCGACAAGGCCAAGGCCGAGGGCGAAGCACTGGGCGTGAAGGTAAAACCTGAGGGGAATCGCAGGTTGCAGCAGGTGGCCGATCGTTATTTGTACTGGCTGCGTGTCAGTAAGCTGGAGTCGCAACGTGTGGCGTATTGGTGGGCGAATCGCATGCTCAACACGCCGCGCCCGCTGGAAGAAAAAATGACGCTGTTCTGGCACGGTCACTATGCGACGAGCGATGAGAAAGTACGCGACTACCGCAAGATGTTGAAGCAGAACGAGATGCTGCGCGCAAAGGCGACGGGTAATTTTCGTGATTTGCTGATCGCCGTGGCGCAAGACCCCGCGATGTTGGCTTACTTGGACGCTGCGGTGAACGTAAAAGGCGCACCGAATGAAAACTTTGCGCGCGAGATCATGGAATTGTTCTCGATGGGCGTGGGCAATTACAGCGAAGAAGATATTCGCGAGGCGGCACGTGCCTTCACCGGTTGGAATT
>CAZLJL010000067.1:0-8176 GCA_964559785.1 uncultured Bifidobacterium sp. | reverse complement strand
TTTCTTGACGGCATCACCCTCGGTTCTTACACTTGCGGCAACTTCACTCGCGCAACCGGCCCGACCAGTGGCTCCGACGCGCACTATTGCCCCATGCAGCACACCCAATTTCGCCGGCTGACCATCGCAGCATTACTGGCCGCTCAGGCTCTACCCGCTGCTCAAGCGATCGATCTCAGCATCGAGCCATCAAGCCAGGCGCTGGAAACCGGGCGGGATATGCGCTCAGTCGACGGGCCGCGCCTCGGCAATCCCGGGTTCGATGCCACCTACGACGATGTCACCGTCACCAGCTTCGATGTGTGGGACCGCATCCGCAAAGGCTTCGCCATTCCCGATCTGAACAACCCGCTGGTCGCCAATCATGTGACCTGGTACAGCTCGCGACCCGATTACATACAGCGCACCACACAGCGCGCTTCGCGCTACTTGTTCCATGTGGTGCAAGAGCTGGAAAGGCGTGGCATGCCGATGGAGCTGGCACTTCTGCCCTTCATCGAGTCGGCTTTTAATCCGCAGGCCTACTCCAGCGCGAAGGCCGCTGGTATGTGGCAGTTCATTCCAAGTACCGGTCGCGACTACAACCTGAAGCAGAATATCTTTCGGGATGAGCGACGCGATGTGATCGCATCGACCAATGCAGCGCTGAATTACCTGCAAAAGCTGTACGGCATGTTCGGCGACTGGCAGCTGGCACTCGCTGCCTACAACTGGGGCGAGGGCTCAGTATCACGCGCAATTAACAAAGCGCGAGCGGCGGGCCTTGATACCGACTACAACAGCCTGTCGGCCTTTATGCCGGCTGAGACACGTAATTACTACCCCAAGCTGCAGGCAGTAAAAAATCTGGTGTCGGTACCGTCGCAGTACGGACTAACGCTGCCTGTGGTCGAGAACCAACCCTATTTTGTCTCGATCAGCAAAACCCGAGATATCGACGTCAAACTCGCCGCGCAGTTGGCCGAGCTGCCGATGGAAGAGTTCAAGGCCTTGAACCCGCAGTTCAACAAGCCAGTGATCACGGGTAGCCCGAACACCCGTATCCTGCTGCCGCAACTCAACGCTGAAAAATTCAAAGAAAACTTATCCACGTGGTCGCATTCACTGTCGAGCTGGACCGCACACAAAGTGACAGTGACACGCGAGCGCATTGAAACCATCGCTGCAAAATTCAAAACGACGCCCGCCGTGATCCGGGAGGCGAACGCGATACCACCGAACATGCACCCCACCTTGGGCTCGGTAGTACTGGTGCCGAAGCCCGCGAGTGAATCCGGTAAAGACATCGGTCAAGAACTTGCCGACAATGCCACCCTTGCTGTCGCACCGGACGAACCGCCGCGCAAAAAGATCAAAGTACGTGCCGGCAAGCGCGATACCGTCAATAGCATCGCAACGCGCTATAAAGTCACGGTGGCCGAAGTGCGGGATTGGAACGATCTGAAGTCCGATCGACTGAAACCAGGACAAGAGCTAAAGCTACAGGTACGCTCCGACAAGCGCGGCAAGTCGCGCGTAACTATTGCCTCAGCGCGCGAAGGCTCGCCTGCAGCAGCACGACAGGTTAACAAGCGCACCCGGGTTGAAATTGCCGATCGGCGCGATGCACGGCGTGTCGAGCCGCGTCACCGCAAGCGCTACGAATAAACGCCACCAGTAGACGTTTACTACAAGACCGGTACAGCAGCGCTCTCGGAAAGGGCGCGACTACGCACCACTGAAAAAGCACAAAAGACTGTGCTACTCGGCGGCTAGCGAAAACTCTGCCGCTGCTAACAGACGCTGGGTATAAGCCTCGCGCGGCGCTGACAGTACCTCATCAGTTGTTCCGCTCTCCACCACCTTGCCATCTTTCATCACCAATACCCGGTGCGCCATGGCGCGGATAACCGCCAGATCATGGCTAATAAACAGATAGGCAATGCCGTATTTCTGCTGCAGCATCGCCAACAACTCCAGCACCTGATATTGGACCGAGACATCGAGTGAGGACGTTGGCTCATCGAGCAGAATCAAAGCGGGCTTCAGTACCAAGGCGCGCGCTATCGCAATACGCTGGCGCTGACCACCCGAAAACTCATGTGGGTAACGCGACATCATCTCCGGCGCCAGCCCAACCTCGCTCAGCGCCTCAGCAACACGCGCTCGCAACTCTGACGCGGAAAGATCGGGTTGATGCAGCGCGAGACCCTCACCGACGGTCTGCTCGATGGTACGGCGCGGCGATAGCGAGGCAAACGGATCCTGAAACACCACCTGCATCTGTGCACGCAAAGGCCGCAGCTGTTCGCTACTCATCTCGCTGATCACCTGACCATCGAACACGACACGCCCCTCGGTGTTGGCAACGGACAGGCGCAAAAGTGCCATGCCAAGTGTCGACTTGCCAGAGCCGGACTCGCCGACGATACCCAGCGTCTCACCTCGTTTTAGCGTGAGATCCAGCGACTCCACCGCGACAAATTCACGCCGCTTGAACCAACCCTGTTTAATCAGGAAACTACAGCGCACGCCCTGCGCCTCGAGCAAGCTTGACCCATCCGAGTGCTCGGATACCATGCGTTTTGAATGACTTGCCAGTAACTGCTGGGTATAGGTCTCGCGCGGCGATGCGAACAGCGTCGCGGTATCAGCCACCTCAAGCAATCGCCCCTGCTGCATCACCCCAACCCGATCAGCAAAACGCTTCACCAGATTCAAGTCATGCGTGATCATCAAGACCGCCATGCCCTCGTCGCGCTGTAGTTGATTCAAAAGTTCGAGAATCTGCACCTGTATGGTGACGTCGAGCGCAGTGGTGGGCTCATCGGCAATCAATAGTTTCGGCTTGCAAGCGAGTGCCATGGCGATCATGGCACGCTGGCGCTGACCACCTGATAGCTGGTGCGGATACGACAACGCGCGCCGGGCAGGCTCGGGAATGCCGGTCTTGTCGAGCAACTCAACCGCACGCAGCGCAGCAGTGCGCGCATTAAGCCCTTCATGCAACATCAGTACTTCAGCGATTTGATTACCGATGGTGAATAGCGGATTAAGCGCTGTCATCGGCTCCTGAAAAATCATCGCAATATCTTTACCGCGTAGCGCTCGCAACTGCGCATCCGACAAGAGACGAATATCACGCCCCTGGAAAAGAATACTGCCGCTGGTATTTGCGTCTGGCGTCATTCCCATCAACTGCAAAGCACTGATGGTTTTGCCGGAGCCGGATTCACCCACTAGCGCAAATTTCTCGCCTGCGGCAATATCAAAATTCACGCGGTTAACCACCGTCGTACGGCCGAAGCGCACGGATAGATCACGCACCGTGAGCAAGCTCATGCTTTTCTCCGTACATCAAGCGAGTTGCGCAAGGCATCGCCGATATTGGTGAGCAGCAGCAGCGTGATGGTGAGCACCATGAAGGTGGATAGCGCAATCCACCAGGCATCCAGATTGTTTTTACCCTGGGCGAGTAACTCGCCCAAGCTGGGCATGGACGGTGGAACACCGAGGCCAAGGAAGTCGAGACTCGTCAGCGCGAGGATTGCGCCGCTCATGCGAAACGGCAAGAAGGTGACCACAGGAGTCAAGCTATTCGGCAGCACGTGACGCCAGATGATCTGGCCGTTGGACAACCCTAGCGCGCGGGCGGCTTGTACGTAGTCCAGATTTCGGTTGCGCAGAAAATCAGCGCGTACATAATCGGATAAACCCATCCAACCAAACAAGGACAGTAGTAACAACAACAGCAAAATACTGGGCTCAAAAATCGATGCAAAAATAATCAGCAGATACAGTTCGGGCATCGAACCCCAGATCTCCATGAAACGCTGGAAAAACAGATCCGTCCTGCCAGCGAAATAACCCTGTATTGCGCCAGTGACTAAGCCGAGTACCGTACCCGTGATGGTCAGCGCCAAACCGAATAGTATCGAGACGCGAAAACCGTAGAGCAAGCGCGCGAACACATCACGGCCACGATCATCCGTACCCAGCCAATTATCGGATGAGGGTGGTGCTGGGTTGGGCGACTTGGCAAAGTAATTCAGCGTGTCATGTCGGTAGTGATTCAGCGGGTAAAGTGCCCAGTTATCGTCACGCGAAAGCTGCTGTCGAATGAAGGGATCGAGATAGTCCGCCGGTGAGTCAAAGTCGCCACCAAATGCTTTTTCCGAGTAATCCTTCGCAATCGGGAAGAGAATTTGTCCATCGTAGCGCGCAATCAGTGGTCGATCATTCGAGATCAACTCAGAGAACAGGCTGAGTACGAACAGCACACCGAAAATGATCAGACTAAAAAAGCCACGCCGATCGCTGCGAAAGCGTTGCCAAACACGCTGCCCCGGCGAGACCGAGGGGTCTAGTCCGCTTAAATTTAGCGTACTCATGAGGCCAAGCTCTCGAATTGCACGCGCGGATCGGCCCACACATAGCAAAGATCGCCCAGCAGCTTAACCACCAAGCCTATCAAGGTAAATAGATACAGCGTACCAAGTACTACTGGATAGTCACGTCTTACCACCGACTCGTATGACAGCAAACCGAGCCCATCAAGGGAGAACAGAGTCTCGATTAGCAGACTACCCGCGAAGAAAGCGCCAATAAAGGCGGCTGGAAAACCCGTCACCAAAGGAATGAGCGCATTACGAAAGACATGCTTGTAAAGCACGGTGCGCTCGGACAAACCTTTGGCACGCGCCGTCATCACATACTGCTTTCGGATCTCTTCTAAAAAGGTGTTCTTGGTCAGCATAGTCATCACCGCGAAAGCACCTGCGACTGAAGCGGTCACCGGCAAGGTGATATGCCAGAGATAATCTTTAACCTTGCCAAAGGTAGTGAGCGTTTCCCAATCATCGGAAGTCAAGCCGCGCAACGGGAACCACTGCACAAAACTTGATCCCGCGAACAATACTAGTAGCGCTACGCCCAACACAAATCCGGGAATCGAGTAACCGATCAGCACCAGCATGCTCGTCACATGATCAAAGCGAGAGCCTTCTCGCACCGCTTTTGCAATACCGAGCGGAACTGATATCAGGTAAGTCAGAAAGAAAGTCCAGAGACCAATCGAAATCGATACCGGCAGCTTCGATTTCACGAGTTCCCAAACATCCTTGTGGTGATAAAAGCTCTGA
This sequence comes from uncultured Bifidobacterium sp., assembly GCA_964559785.1. Lineage (GTDB taxonomy): Bacteria > Pseudomonadota > Gammaproteobacteria > Burkholderiales > Burkholderiaceae_D > Pernthalerella. The sequence continues at coordinate 3,056 of CAZLJL010000067.1, read as the reverse complement.
CCAAGATCGAATTTAGCGAAGCCTTTCAGCATCTGCCAGAAGCGCTCAATCGGTGGCTTGTCGAAACCATATAGCGCCTTGATCTCGGCGACTCGCTCCGCATCAATGCCCTGCCGACCACGATACTCCGAGCGACCACCGCCGGAGGATTCGCCTGCGCCGACCTGCCCTTTTTTCAGTTCGATCAAAGCCTGTTCGACTGGGCCACCAGGCACGAACTGGATCACCGCAAAGGTAATCGCAATCACGCCCAACAGGGTGGGGATCATCAGCAGGACACGTTTCAATACATATGACCAGAGGTTCATAGCTCGCCAGACTTCACCGTAATTAATTCTGCTTGCGTGGCTTCACCTGCCACCAGCTAGAGAGGACATAGGGATCGGCCTGATAGTACTTCGGCGACACGGCAGGAATACCAAATCGATTTCTGTAGGCGACACGGTGCGTCCCCGAGTACCAATGCGGTACGGCCATGTGCTTATGCAGTAATACGCGATCCAGCGCCCGCGCAGCTGCGACCAGTTCGGCGCGGGTATTAGCGCGCACCAGTGCCGTCACCAGCTTGTCAACCGCGGGATCTTTCAGCCCCCAGTAGTTGCTTGAGCCATTCTCATCAGCGGCCTTCGAGCCAAACATATCGAACATCTCATTACCCGGACTGGTAACGTCGGGGAAACGCTGGCTGGTCATGTCGAAGTCGAACTCTTCCATGCGCTTCTGTACCAACGCAAAATCTGCCGTGCGTTGACGCACTGTGATGCCTAATTTTTCGAGATTGCGCACATACACCGCAATGATGCGGGAAAGCGCAGACTGATCATCCAGAATCTCGAAAGTGAACGCCTCACCCTTGGCATTACGCAGCGCGCCGTCACGATACTCCCAACCCGCCTGCTTCAACAAATCGCGCGCCTTCAGTAAATTCGCACGCAAGGATGCGGGCGCTTCGGTTGAAGGTGGTACTGGGACCGGGCCGAACACCGCTGGATCCAGCTGATCGCGCAAGGGCTCCAGCAACGATAGCTCTGCAGGCGTTGGCTCACCGCGCGCCGCCAGTTCGGAGTTACTAAAGAAAGAATCAATCCGGACATACTGCGCGTAGAACAGTTGGCGATTCATCCACTCGAAATCGAGCGCTAGCCCAAGTGCTTGCCGTACACGCTTATCCTGAAACTGCGGCTTGCGCATATTCATTACAAACGCTTGCATGCCGGCGCCGTTTTGATGCTTGAGGGTTTTCTTGATCAGCTCGCCATTCTCGAACTTCGGGCCCTTGTACATCCGCGCCCAGTTTTTTGCGCGATACTCCACCACGACGTCGAACTCACCCGCCAGAAACGCCTCGAGCCGTGCGACATCATCTTTGTAAAAACGGTAGACGATACGATCGAAATTGAAGGCACCCTTACGTACTGGTAGCTCAGCGCCCCAATAGTCCGGGTTCTTGCGGTAGACAACTGAGCGGCCGACGTCATAACGCTCAATCAGGTAAGGGCCGCTTGCTATCGGCGCCACCAGCTGTATCTTGTCGAATGGCGTGCCTGCCGCCCACTTGCGTGAGAACACTGGCATGCCGCCCACAATCAACGGTAACTCGCGGTTCAAGGTCTTGAAATCGAAGCGCACAGTGCGCGCGTCAATTGCCACAGCTTGTTTGACATCCGCAAAAATCATCTTGAACTGCGGCGCACCCTTGGCCATCAAGGTATCGAACGAGTACTTGACGTCGTCCGCGGTTACCGGGTCGCCATTATTGAAGCGTGCCTTGGCATGCAACCGAAAAGTCATCGACATACGGTCCGATGCCAGCGTCATGTCCTCTGCCAGCAAGCCGTACATGGTTGCCACTTCATCCGCCGAGCCGATCGCCAGTGACTCAAACATCAGGTTAGTCAGGCCCGCCGCAGCCACGCCCTTCATTGAGAAGGGATTGAACTTGTCGAAACTGTTGGCGGCGCCCGGGTTGGCCAGATAGATTTCGCCGCCCTTGGCGGCATTCGGGTTGTGGTACTCGAAATGCGCGAAGTCCGGCGCGTACTTTGGCGTGTCATACAGCGAGAATGCATGGCCTGCCCACGCTAATGGCGTAAGCAAAGCACTGATGCACAACATAATACGGGCGATCGAGCGCGACATAACAACGGCGAGAAAAGCACGAGAGGGGTCAAGCATAGCCGGTTTCGCCGCCTTCAGTGCCGGCGGTGCTTGGCGCGGTTGGCACGAACGATTTGCCCCGCCCTCGCGGCGCGGCCTACAATGACGGTTTTGCACCGGGAGTCCCCGGCGCGCTGAACTTATCGGAGTCGTGGCATGGCATTCTTGCAAGGCAAAAAAATTCTGGTTACCGGCGTACTATCGAATCGCTCGATTGCTTATGGCATCGCGCGCGCCTGTCATCGCGAAGGTGCCGAACTTGCCTTCACCTATGTCGGCGAGCGCTTCAAAGACCGTATCACCGAGTTTGCGCAGGAATTCAACAGTCAATTGGTATTTGACTGTGACGTAGGCAGCGACGAGCAAATTGATGCGCTGTTCAGCGATCTGGGCAAGGCTTGGCCGCAGTTCGACGGCTTGGTACACGCGATCGGCTTTGCGCCGCGCGAGGCGATTGCTGGTGACTTCCTCGATGGTATGAGCCGCGAAAATTTCCGTATCGCGCACGATATTTCTGCCTATAGCTTTGCAGCATTGGCGAAAGCCGCACTACCCATGTTGTCGCCGAATTCAGCGTTGCTCACGCTCTCTTATTTGGGCGCGATTCGTGCGCTTCCGAACTACAACACTATGGGTCTGGCCAAAGCGTCACTCGAGGCCAGCGTGCGCTACCTCGCAGCCTCGCTCGGCAAGCGCGGCACGCGCGTCAATGGCATCTCGGCCGGCCCGATCAAGACGCTAGCGGCGAGTGGCATCAAGGATTTCGGCAAGATTCTGAACTACGTGCAGCAGAATGCCCCGCTGCGTAGAAATGTCACGATCGATGATGTGGGCAATGCAGCGGCCTTCTTGCTGTCGGACTTGGCCGGTGGCATCACGGGCGAGATCACCTATGTCGA
>CAZLJL010000066.1:0-8197 GCA_964559785.1 uncultured Bifidobacterium sp. | reverse complement strand
GCCAGCACGTTTTCTTTTGACATCCAGGTTTTGACATCGCAGCCCTGATGCGTGCAGATACTGGAATAAGCCACCACACCTGCCACCGATCTCGCGCGTGTCTCTGGTGTCATTTTTTCTTCTGGCAGTCGAATCACGACTATTTTGTTCAGTCGCGATTCATTTTTCGGTTTCTCAGTTGCTGTATCAAACGGGAAAGCGAGAATGGGTTTGGCCATTTGAATATCAGCCGGACGCAGCGGTTTGAAGTCGGCTTCTGCGCCTGCATCCACCAACAGTTGTGCCGCAGGTTTCGCCTGCGCGCTACTTGGGGTGAGTGCGATCGGGCTGACCAAGCCGGTCGCCATAATGCTGATGACGCGACGGCGGTCAGCGTTGGTGCCGCAAGCTGATTCGGTTGAGGATTTCGCTTCAGTCTCTTCAAAAATCCGCTGTCTCATAGTGTCCATTTGTTATTTATTGGTTAACTTTGGGCTTTTATTTGCTGTGCCGAGTGCCTCCGCCTCGGCCTCCCACTTATCTCGGGATAGTATTCGGAACTCTGAATTCAAGTCAATGGCGCAGCTCGGGGTGTTGCTCAAATCTTTTTCCCTCTAAGCTCAAACGACGTAAAAATATTCAACTGAGTCGAAAGAACCCTACGACTCAGGGGGTATTGATCTCCCGCCCACCATCAGAGCGCCATCTTCAGGCGACCACAATGTGAGTTTGGATCTGCCAACATGCTTATGCTGTTTGCAGATCAACATTGTCATGCGCGTACAAATCCCTTAATGCCCGATGCAGAATTTTTCCGGTCGCTGTGCGCGGCATTTGCTCATCCGAAATGAACATCACTTTGCTCGGGCATTTGAATCCCGCTAGTCTCTCTCGACACCAGCTGCGTAAATCCGATTCGGACAGCGACTCGTTATCGTGTAGTACCACGATGGCACTGACACTTTCGCCCCATTTTTCATGCGGTACGCCGATCACCGCGACATCCTTGACTGCTGGGTGTGCACCAATCACACCTTCGACCTCAGAAGGGTAGACGTTCTCGCCGCCACTGATAATCATGTTGCTCTTGCGATCAACTAACCAGATATAGCCATCTTCGTCTCTACGTGCCATATCGCCCACAGAGCACCATGGTCCTTCAAACGCAAGTGCAGTTTTCTCGTCGTTTTTCCAGTAGCCGTCAAACACATAGGGGGTGAGCGAAAATAATTCGCCAACCTCGCCATCTTTCACTTCCTGACGGTTTTCATCCAATAGCTTGATACGTCCGCTGCCTGCCCATTCCCGTCCGACCGATCCGAGTTTCGTGAGCTGCTCGTCAGGGCGTAATAGGGTGACCCAGCCAGCTTCGGTCGAGCCGTATAGCTCATACAGTTGACCGTTCTTGAAAAAATCAAGAATTGCTAATTTCGTGTCGCGGCGTGCTGGTGCTGATGACACCATTAGTTTGCATACCGAGCTGACATCGTATTGCTGTTTGATTTGCTCCGGTAGTGCGAGCAGCATGATGTAGTGCGTCGGTACCAGCGAAGTGAAAGTGACTTTTTCGCGCGAGAGTGTTGATAGCAAAGCCTCTGGATCAAAGCTTCTGCGGTCATCGATCACACAGGTAGCGCCGAGATGAATGAAGGTGCTTGCAAAGTAGAGAGAATTCGCATGGCACATGGGCATCACCATCAAACCCGTGTCGCGCTTGCTGAATTGCATCTCGGTGGCGGTCGCCAGCGCGAGTAAATAACTCCCTAAATGGTGTCTGATCGCACCTTTGGGTTTGCCGGTTGTACCCGATGTGTACATCAGCGCGCACATGCTATCGGGATCTACCGCATCGAATGTTGTGTCGCCATTAGCGGTACTGATTAAGGTCTCGTAACTGATCCAAGCCGAATTGGGTGCCGCCCCGAGGACGACGCATTTAATGGCGGATGATCTTGATGGCACCGATTGTGATTCCAGTAGCTCGCAAAATTCGACACCCGCGATAATTGCGCGCACATCTGCATCGCCCAAGATATACGCTACCTCCGGGCCGGTAAGACGGAAGTTAATCGGCACCGCCACCAAACCCACCCGCGCGAGCGCTACATAGATTTCTACCCACTCGACACAGTTGTACGCCAACACCGCCACCCGATCGCCGGCGTGTAGTCCGAGTTCGAGCAAGCCCTCAGCCAGTTGCTGTGAGCGCTGGTTTAGCTCCGCGAATGTCATTGCGCGGCGCGAATCCCGAGCGGCCAGTTTGTTGGGTGTCAGCGTGGCATGCGTCGCCACAGCGTCAGATAGGGTGGGTAGTCGGTTCATAAATCAAAAATCGATGAGCGAATAACGCCTCATTCAGTGGCCAAATCCTTGCCAGCCAAGGCTTTTAAAGCAAATTAACTAGCTCTGAATACTGAATACAGAGTACAATCATAGTACACTTTAATGCGGGTGCCAACGGTTTATTTGATGCCGTCCAGGGCCAGGTAAGCGGGGGTTAATGGCCCCGAATTCGACGCTCTGGGTAGGCACTGATTAGTGCGTCATGCCGGCGTAGGCCGGCATCCAGTGCTGAAGTTTTGGTGGACTCCGGCCTTCGCCGGAGTGACGAACTTTGAGGGAATCAGCGCTTTTTGAGTTTGCCGGCGCATTTTGGTGCTATGTGGAAACGCTAATTAGCTCGTCATGCCGGCGTAGGCCGGCATCCAGTGCTGAAGTTTTGGTGGACTCCGGCCTTCGCCGGAGTGACGAACTTTGAGGGAATCAGCGCTTTTTGAGTTTGCCGGCGCATTTTGGTGCTATGTGGAAACGCAAATTAGCTCGTCATGCCGGCGTAGGCCGGCATCCAGTACTGACGTTTTGGTGGACTCCGGCCTTCGCCGGAATGACGAACTTTGAGGGAATCAGCGCTTTGTGAGTTAGCGGGCGCGTTTTGAGTTGTTGATTACTTTTGGAGTTAATTGGCGCTTCCACAGGTTGACGCCTCGCACGAATTTCTAATTGCTAAACAGTCGGAACAAGAATGAGCTCAGCACCCGAAATCCATGATCAATCAGTCGCTGCCCTAATCGCCCGCTATTTGAAAAGCCAAGGCGTGAAGCGGGTCTATGGCCTGTGTGGTGGCCACATCATGCCCATTTGGATGCGCCTGGATGCAGAGGGCATACAAATTATTGATGTTCGGGATGAGCGCGCAGCGGTGTACATGGCGCATGCCGAGGCGGAGCTAGGTGGCGGGCTGGGTGTCGCACTGGTGACCGCCGGGCCGGGTGTTACCAATGCCATGACCGGCATCGCCTATTCGCATGTTGCGCGTAGCTCGGTGCTGGTACTGTCAGGCTTACCGCCTGTGCCGCAAGGCAATCGCGGCGCGCTGCAAGATATAACGCATACCGATTTGGTTCGCAGTATCACGCGCTATGCTCGCACGGTGTACAACGCTGACTTGGCCTTGCAAGAGTTGGACGAAGCCGTTTGTCGCTCACTGGGGCAGGGTGGAGAGCCTGGCCCGACTTACCTTGATTTTCCGGTCGACGTATTGCGTCGGCGAGTCAGTCCGGCTGTCGAGTTAGCAGAGCGCTTTATCCCGCGTACTTTCAATTCGATTGCGCCGAATGAGGCAGAGGTGCGTGCAGCGGTTGAACTCTTGTGGTCGGCAAAACGGCCGTTAGTGATATCCGGTCGAGGCGCAAAGTTCTCCTCGCCGGTATTGATTGAATTACTTTCTCGCCTGGGTGCTGCTTACCTTGATACGGGCGAGAGCAAAGGACTTGTTCCTGAAAGTCACCCCAGTGTCGTGGCTGCTATGCGCGGAGTGGTGATGAAACAAGGCGATGTGGTCCTGACGCTCGGGCGCAAACTCGATTTTCAATTGGCCTACGGCTCTCCAGCCGTGTTTGGTGATGCAAAATTTGTGCGTATTGCCGATTGCGCTGCCGAATTAAGAGATAACCGACGCGGTGCTGTCGAGATATTGGCGAGTTGCGATCTTGCGCTGCAAGCCATGCTTGAGGTGGCCGCAGAACGGTCGCCTGCATCTGATAAATCCTGGCTGGATAACTTGCGTCAACAGCATCAGGAGCGCTCCCAAAAGTTAAGTCTGAGTATGAGCAGTGCGAAAGCGGGTAGTGATGGCTTGATGCATCCAAATCAAATTCTGTCAGCACTGCGTGATGTGGTGGATGATGATGCGATCCTTGTCGCGGATGGTGGTGACTTCTTGAGCTTTGCTCGGGTGGGCTTGTCTGCGACTACTTATCTTGATCCCGGATCACTCGGCTGCATCGGCGTTGGTACGCCCCTGGGTGTTGCTGCAAGCTTGGTATGCCCTGACAAGACGGTGGTCGTCGCAACCGGCGATGGTGCTTTCGGTTTCAATGCTATGGAGCTGGATACCGCAGTAAGACACAATGCGCCGTTGCTGGTGGTGGTGGCAAATAATGGCGCTTGGGCCATCGAGGTGCGAGACCAGATTGAGAGCTATGGCAAGGTGGTGGGCACGCGTCTGAAATTCTCCGACTATGCAGCGATGGCCAAAGGCCTCGGTTTATATGCGGAGCGGGTTGAGCGGGCAGAGGATCTCAACGCCGCCATCGAACGCGCGCTGGCAAATCGGCCTGCCTTGCTTGATGTGCTTGTGACCCCGGAGGCTGTATCATCCGACGCCAAATCCGGTTTGGCATGGGTACCTGATCTGCAAGCCTTGGGTACATGGGATGAGGCAGAGCAGCAGTGGCGTCAGGATTCATCACACCCATAACAATCCTGGTGGCGGTTTTTGGTAAGCTCCAGCGTTTTTGTGATCGACAGATTCTCAGTGAGGCGATAGCAAGCAAATGAAGATTCTTGAATCCCAGCCTAAATTGGTTGAGCAGGTGCACAAGGCCATCCTCAGCGAAATCGCAGAGGCCAAGCTGAAAGCCGGTGCTCGGATTATTCAGGAACAAATCGCCCAAGAATTAGGGGTATCAAGGCAACCCGTACAGCAGGCACTCGTACTGCTGAAAAATCAGGGTGTGCTTACCGAGGCTCCTGGGCGCGGTTTACAGGTGGCACCATTAAATCTGGAATTAATTCGTCAGATGTACGAAGTGCGTGCTGTGATGGAGGGGCTTGCGTTTCGCCGAGCCTCCGAGAATTTTTCCGAGAGCGCAAAGAAGCGGGCAGAGAAATTACTGGCGGCGGGCCGTCAGGCGGTGGTCAAATCTTCGGTGCGTGATTTGATCAGCGCCGACATGGCATTTCACGGTTTTTTCTATGAACTCGCTGATAACCCCATCATCAGCCAGTCGATGGAGACACATTGGGTCAATACCCAGCGTGTCATGGGTTCCGTACTACTTTCTGCTGACAAGCCGCGCGACATCTGGGACGAGCATGAGGCCTTGTTTGAACTGGTCGCGGGTGGACAAGCTGCAAAAGCAGAACAACTGGCGCGTAAGCATATCGAAGAGGCTGCTAACTTCATGTTGGAGCGGCTATCAGAGCAGATCTCGGTCGAAGCAGAGTAGGCGCATCCTCGTCCTGAAGGCGGGCCGTTCTCATTGATTGCAGAATAGGCAAGTCGGGGACGCGAATCTTTTTCATGTTGGCCGCCAAGGCCCCTCAATCACTGTCATCGCTGCCTTGACAGCAACCTGCCGCCTCACATAGACTTCGAACTCCGAATTCAGAATTCGACAGCCGGGTAAAGAGACACTCGGTGTTTAGGTGGCTACGTATCGAGGTCTCCTCGAACCGCAAAAAAGCAAATATCAAAGGCGGCAGCAATGGACAGTAACGTACCGGTGTACCGTAAAGTAGCCTGGCGCTTAATCCCGTTTCTGGGCATCTGTTATCTGGCGGCCTACCTCGATCGTGTGAATGTCGGCTTCGCCAAGCTGCAAATGCTGGGCGATCTATCGTTCAGCAATACGGTGTACGGCCTCGGCGCCGGCATTTTCTTCCTGGGTTATGTGATCTTTGAAGTGCCCAGCAATATCTTGATGCATAAAATCGGCGCCAAGGTGTGGATCGCGCGCATCATGATCAGTTGGGGTCTGATCGGTGTCGCCATGGCTTTTGTGCAGACACCAACACAGTTTTATATCTTGCGTTTTCTGCTGGGCGTCGCTGAGGCGGGTTTTATTCCCGGTGTACTGCTTTACCTTACCTACTGGTTCCCGGCGGCGTGGCGTGGACGGATTATTGCCTTGTTTCTCGCCGCGATTCCAATCTCTAACATCATCGGTGGTCCATTATCGGGTTGGATACTCACGACTCTGAATGATGTGAATGGTCTGCGCGGCTGGCAGTGGCTGTTCATCGTTGAGACGATTCCCTCAATCGTATTGGGCTTCGTGGTGTTGATGTTCCTCGATAACCGGGTCGATGATGCACGCTGGTTAAGTGATGAAGAGAAAGCGCAAATTCGCCGTGACATTGATGCCGAAGCTGAGCAATCCACTGGGCATAGCAGCGCGATGGATGCCTTGAAGAGTGGGCGCGTCTGGATGCTGGGTGTTGCCTATTTCTGTATCGCCAGCTCGATTTACATCACCAGTTTCTGGATGCCGACACTGATCAAGCAGCAAGGTATCAATGACCCTTTGCAGATTGGTTGGCTATCCGCGATTCCTTACACCGTGGCGATCTTTGCCATGGTGCTGGCCAACATCAGTGCTGATCGTCGCGCTGAGCGTCGTTGGCACACCGCGATTCCCTGCTTTATTACCGCCATTGGCCTTGCGCTGAGCGGCACCCCGGGCTTGGGATTCGGCGCGGCCATGTTCGGTTTAATACTTGCCGCCGCCGGCGCATCCACCACACAAGCCTGCTTCTGGAGCTTGCCGCCGATGTTCCTGACGGGGGCTGCCGCTGCCGCGGGTATCGCCCTGGTGAACTCGCTCGGCAATATCGCTGGTATGGCCAGCACTGCACTGGTCGGTTGGCTGACTGATCTGACCGGTAGCCCGAATAGTGCGCTGTATTTATTCGCGGGCTTCGCAGTGATCGGTGCGCTGATGGTGCTGCGCTTGCCCGCACAGATCGTGAATCGATAAATCAGGTATCGTTTGTCATGCAAACAACACAAAGCTTTGCTTCACCGTTGTCTCCCACAGGTCAATATAGTGCTGGTGTTCACGCTGCCACAGTAGTTGAGGACGATCTGATCATCCTCAGGCAGTAAACGAATCCGCGACCTGTGCTCCGGCGGGTCGCGGTAAGCATTCAGTCCGTTCGCCTTGTGTTGGGTTTGCCTGGTCTCTGCAAAACGGAGACCAGGCTTTTTTAAGTCAACAATCATCAATTAACAGTAATCGAGATTCCATGGATTTTTCATTGTCCCCCGAGATTGAGGCACTGCGCGAGCGTGTCAAGCAATTCATTCATGAGCAGGTTATCCCCTTCGAAAACGATCCGCGCCAAGATAGCCACGGGCCACATCGCGAGCTGCGTGATGACTTGATCGCTAAAGCCCGTAGCGCAGGTTTGCTGACGCCGCACGCCTCGACCGGCATGGGAGGCATGGGTTTGTCACATATTGCCAAGGCTGTTGTGTTTGAAGAAGCAGGCTATTCCTGGCTAGGCCCGACCGCGATGAATATTCATGCGCCGGACGAGGGCAATATCCATTTGATGGAAGAGGTCGCCACCGAGGCACAAAAGGAACGCTGGCTGCGCCCCCAAGTTGAGGGCAAGACCCGCTCGTGCTTTTGCATGACCGAACCTGCACCCGGTGCCGGTGCTGACCCAAGTTTGCTGAACACCACTGCGGTGCGTGATGGCGATCATTACGTGATTAATGGCTTGAAGTGGTTGATCACCGGTGCCGACGGCGCTGACTACGCCATCATCATGGCGCGCATGGAAGACGGCAGCGCGACGATGTTCTTGTCGGATATGCAGCGCGAGGGTATCCGCCTGGTGCGTAATCTCGATGCGATGGACAGCTGCTTTTCTGGTGGCCACGGTGTGGTCGAGTTCAAAGACCTTCGCGTTCCTGCTACTGATGTCTTGGGCGAAATCGGCAAAGGCTTTCGCTACGCGCAGATCCGCCTGGCACCTGCGCGCTTGACGCACTGCATGCGGTGGCTTGGCCAAGCGCGTCGCGCGCATGATCTTGCGCTTGATTATGTGAGCAAGCGCGTGGCCTTTGGCAAGCCACTAGTCGAGCATGAGGGCGTTGGCTTCATGATCGCCGATAACGATATGGACCTGATGACCGCAAGGCTGCATA
>CAZLJL010000065.1:0-8270 GCA_964559785.1 uncultured Bifidobacterium sp. | reverse complement strand
ACGGCGATAACGACAAAAGCGGTAATTTTCTTCAAGTTTCAGGCTCCTCGGCCAGTAGTGTGCGCAGTCCTGCAAGGTCTGTTCGCTCGACAAACTTACGGCCGGCACCGCGTAAATCGTCGGGATCATACAGTGAGAGATGTACGCCCTCGTGCTTCCATAAAAAGGACAGGGTCTCGACGCTTCGATCTGGATGCCGGAAATGGCTTGACTCCGAAACCTCGTAATCGATGTTCGCGTTCAGCAAAAATACCGCGACATCCTTGCTGTTATCGGCAAAAAGCAGCAGATGGATGTCGGAGTGCTCGCCCGCAGTGCCATTCAACACTGCGCCGGTGAGCCAGGGCGAGAAGTCGGACAGCTTCTCCATCAATTCAAGCGCAATCAGCCGTAGCTGCCGCAGTCGCAGCGGCTGCGATTCGCCCAAAAACAAGGCTTGGTACTCACGCACTTGCGCTTCGACCTGCGCATTGTCGGGCAGAACATCACCGCTTATTCTCTGCTGACCGATGATCAGTTTTGCCGCTTTGCGCTTGGCGCTGGCGTAGTCGGCACCGTCTTCGGCAATCATGCGCGCAGCGGCAGCAGCGATCTCTGCGCGTAAATGCTCTGCATCACTCGGGGTATGGATAGCCATGTCAGCCTGATGTTGAGTTAAGCAGCCGCGAGTCGGTCGCGCCAGCCGCAGAAGATGAAAGTTCTGGTATCGACATGAAATGTGCGAACAGCCGGTCAGGTAAAATCGCACATTCATTACGCGACCGCGCGGCGCTGATTTTATATGCACATTCACATTCTCGGCATCTGTGGCACCTTCATGGGTGGTCTCGCGGTGCTGGCCAAAGAAGCTGGCTACAAGGTGACAGGTTGCGATGCCAATGTCTACCCCCCAATGAGTACGCAGTTGCGTGCTCAGGGTATCGAGCTGATCGAGGGTTTCGGTCCTCATCAGATGAGCTTGCAGCCCGACATGTATGTGATTGGGAATGTGGTTTCGCGTGGCAACCCCTTGATGGAAGCGATCATGAATCGCGGCCTGCCGTACATCTCGGGCCCACAGTGGATGGGTGAACATATTTTGCGCGACAAATGGGTACTGGCGGTTGCGGGTACCCATGGCAAGACCACCACCGCGTCCATGCTGGCGTGGATATTGGAAGATGCGGGCTATCAGCCCGGTTTTCTGATTGGTGGTGTACCGATGAATTTCGGTATCTCGGCGCGGCTGGGTGGTGCCGGTGGTGACGGCGCGTCCTTTTTTGTGATCGAAGCGGATGAGTACGACACTGCGTTCTTCGATAAGCGCAGCAAGTTTGTGCACTACCGCCCGCGCACCGCCATCTTGAACAATCTCGAATACGACCACGCGGATATTTTTCCTGATTTAGCGGCGATCGAGACCCAATTCCACCACTTGGTGCGCACTATTCCTTCCAGCGGACGGCTGGTCGTAAATGGCGGCGAGACCGCTTTGCGTCGCGTGATTGATCGTGGCTGCTGGAGTGAGGTTGAATGGTTCAATGCTGATCAGGGCTGGCAAATGATCGAGCATGGCGAGGAGCGCTTTGACATTATTCATCAGGGTGAGCGTGTCGGCGCACTGCGCTGGTCCTTGACCGGAACCCACAACCGTTGGAATGCGATCGCAGCGATCGCTGCTGCGCGCCATGTTGGCGTACCACCGTCGCAGGCCATTGTCTCGCTCGCCTCGTTTGAAAATGTAAAGCGACGCATGGAGACGCGCGGCGTAGTAAACGGTATTTCTGTCATCGATGACTTTGCACATCATCCGACAGCGATTGCGACTACCGTTGGCGGCTTGCGTCGCAAGCTTGGCAACGCACGGATTCTTGCCGTACTCGAGCCGCGCTCCAACACCATGAAGCTGGGCACGATGAAAGAAGCACTACCGGGTAGTCTGACCGAAGCAGATCTGGTGTTTGGCTACGGTGCGAAAGGCGAGGGTAAGGATGCGCTCGGCTGGGATTTGAGCGCAGCGCTGGCACCGTTGGGAGAGCGCGCTCAAGTTTTTGATGATTTATCCGCATTGGTGACGGCGGTGGTTTCCGCTGCGCAGCCGGGCGACTCGGTGCTCGTAATGAGTAATGGTGGATTTGGTGGTGTGCACCAGAAGCTAATCGATGCGCTCGGCGCCGTGAAGTAGTTGCGTTCGCTGCTCTACCTTCACGGGTTTCGCTCTTCGCCGGCATCGTTCAAGGCGCGTCGCCTGCAGCAGTATTTTGATCAGCGCGGTGCGTCCGATCGCTTTATTTGTCCGCAGCTACCGCCTTCGCCACGGGAAGCCTTTGCACTGGCGAGTCAGCTGGTGAGTGAGCAATCTGCTGATGCTTTTGCCGTGGTCGGTTCTTCCCTTGGCGGTTTCTATGCGACTGCCATCGCTGAGGCCACTGGTTGTCGTGCAGTGCTGCTGAATCCGGCGGTGTGGCCCGCGCGTGATCTTGCGAAGTATATTGGTGAGCAAACTGCGTGGCACTCGGATGACCGTTTCTTCTTCCAGTCAGTGTTCATCGATGAATTGCAGACGCTGACGGTCGATCGCATTACCCGACCCGAGCGCTATCTGCTACTGGCCGCTACGGGTGATGAAGTGCTGGATTGGCGCGAGATGACGGCGCGCTATGCAGGCGCAACACAACGGGTGATCGAGGGTAGCGATCATGGATTGTCGGACTTTGAGCAGTACATCGATGAGGTAATCAGCTTTTGCGAGCGATGAGAAGCGAATGAATCTGTTCTTCGAAGAATCCGGCGACTTCAAGGTGGGCACGGTACTCAGCCAGCAGGGTGAGGCTTATCAAGTCGAGACACCAACAGGCAAGCGCACCAAGGTGCGTGCGCGTGATGTGCTGTTGCAATTCGAGACGCCATCCGCTGCGGACATGATCGCCAGTGCGCATCGTCTGGCAGAAGAGATTGATGTGGCGTTTCTGTGGGAGGTCGCGGGCGACAATGAGTTCGGCGTCGCTGAGCTCGGCCATGAGTATTTTGGTCATGCCCCAAAACCGGACGAGTCGGCAGGTCTGCTGCTGAAGATTGCGGCGTCGCCGATCTACTTCCACAAGAAAGGCAAGGGTCGCTACAAAGCGGCACCTGCTGCCACGCTGCAAGCTGCGCTGGCCGGTATAGAGAAGAAGAAACAGCAAGCCTTGCTGCAGCAGGCTATGGTCGAGCAGCTGAAAGCTGGTCAATTACCAGACGCCATCAGAGCCAGCGCGCGCCAACTACTGACCAAACCCGACAAGAACGGTATCGAGTACAAAGCGCTGGATGCTGCGTGTGCTGAGCTACAGACATCACCGGCAAGGTTGCTGCTATCCGTCGGTGCGATCGCATCGGCAAAAGATTTGCACCTCTCGCGTTTCTTGACCGAGCATTTCCCGCGCGGTACTGAGTTTCCGGGCATGACGCTACCCAGCACACCCTCGCTGCCTTTGGCAGCGGTCGCAGCTTTCTCGATCGATGATGTCACCACCACCGAGATTGACGACGCCTTCTCGCTGACCCACCTGAGCGATACCAGTGTACGTATTGGTATTCATATTGCTGCACCGGGTCTGGGTATCACACAAGGCGATGCAATCGACAGCATGGCGCGTGACCGGATGAGTACGGTGTATATGCCGGGTGACAAGATCACCATGTTGCCGGATGCCTTGGTTGAACAGTTCACGCTGGCGGCGGGTGATGCAAGACCCGCGCTGTCACTGTACGCAACGTTGGATACACAGACATGGACGGTTACAGCGACCGAGACGCTGATCGAGCGGGTGCCGATTGCAGCCAATCTTCGACACAATGATCTCGATGCACATGTCACCGAGCAAGCGCTGGCAGAGGGCAGCGGCGACTATCCCTATAAGGATGAGATCACGCGCTTGTGGCAGTGGGCGCAGCAGCTGGAGCTGGCACGCATGGCCAAGCGTGAGGCATTTGGCCTCAGGCCGGAACAGGTGAATCGGGTCGACTTTAATTTTTATGTCGATGATGATGTGGTGACGATTACGCGCCGAAAGCGTGGCGCCCCGCTCGACAAGATTGTGGCGGAGCTGATGATCTTCGCTAACAGTACGTGGGGCAAGCTGATGCATGACCACGGCGTGCCGGGCATCTACCGCGCACAAGGCGGCGGTCAGGGTTGGGCTTCGCGCATGCAGGTACGCATGCAAACCCACGCAGCACCGCATCAGGGTCTGGGGGTGGACCAATACGCCTGGAGTACCTCACCCCTGCGGCGCTACACGGATCTAGTGAACCAGTGGCAGATCGTGGCCTGTGTTCGTGGCGGTGTCACCGCACCGCTGGTGGCGCCGTTCAAACCCAAGGATGCTGATTTATTCGCGATCGTCTCCGCATTCGACAGCGCCTACGCAGCCTACGCAGATTTTCAAGCCACCATGGAGCGCTTCTGGTGTCTGCGTTGGCTGGCGCAGCATGAGATAAAGCAAGTTGATGCGGTACTGTTGAAAGATGACCTGCTACGACTGCTCGATATACCTTTAGTGATACCCATGACGGGTGTCCGTTATGCACGCGGCACACAGTTAAGGCTGGAATTGATTGATTGGGACGAGGTTGATCTTTCGGTGCAAGCGCGCGTACTCGAGGTAGTGACAGTCGCTGCGCCGCTAGCGGACGAGATTGCACTCGAAGAAGCGGATGCGCTGAACGAGGAAGAGCAGGCGGCTGAGCAGGTTGCTGATCTCAGTGGTGACGTAACTGATCAAGCGGTTGCCGACTCAATGATTGATTCGAGTGCCGAGCTTCATGCTGGTGCGGCAGTACAAGGATTGGCCGTGCCAGCCGAAGGTCCTGCGATCGATACATCGACGAGTGACAGAGCATGATGGCGCACGATAGGCGCTTGCTCACGATTGGTATTTGCGCCTCATTGGCGTTGCATGCGGCATTGTTGGCACTGCAATTCGATTCACCCGCTTCAGATCGCGCGCGCCCGTTCAATACAGGACTGTCTGTCATTCTCGTCAATGCCAAGCATGAGCATGCACCTTTGCAGCCTGATGCGCTGGCACAGGCTAACCTGGACGGTGGTGGTGCGGCTCAAGCAGGCCGTGCACGTTCGCCTTTACCTGATCTTGGTCGAATGAACGAGGGCGCACAGCTAGAGGCGCAGCGCCAGCGCGTCAGTGAGCTGGAGCGTACCCAACGGCGCTTGCTCTCGCAATTGAATGATCGTCAGCCCATGACGACACCGATCGGTGAGCCCAATGATTCACCGCAGCTAGATGCCCGTCCTATTCGATCGGTAGAGCAGATTCAGGCAATGGCGAGGCGTGAAGCAGAGATTGCGCGTGATGTCGCCGATTACAACAAGCGTCCGGTGAAAACACAGCTGACACCCTCAACGCGTGAAGTGAGTCATGCACTGTATTACACTGCCTTGCAGAAAAAAATCGAGCTGACGGGCACCTTGAATTTCCCGCAACGCGACGGAAAGAAAATGTATGGTGAGCTGGTGGTTTATATCCCGATCTACCAGGACGGCAGTTTATATCTGAGAGAGGGTGGTCCGCGTATCGAGCGTAGTTCGGGCAATGCTGCGCTCGATGCGGCTGCGCTCGCGATCGTACGACAGTCGGCGCCTTTCGGACACTTTCCGGCGGCGCTCATGAAAGATGGTCGTGAGCGCGTGTGGGAGATCATCACGCGCTTTTCATTCACGCATCAGCAACAACTCGAGACGCAATCCGTCGGTGGATAATCCCATGACAGACCGCTACCTGGTGATTGGCAACCCGATCGCGCACAGCAAGTCGCCGCAGATTCATGCGCAATTCGCGCAGCAGACGGGCGAAGCGATGGTGTACGAGCGATTGCTTGCGCCGCTGGATGGGTTCAATGTCGCAGTACACGATTTTATTGCGCATGGTGGCCGCGGTGCGAATGTGACGCTGCCTTTCAAGCTGGAGGCATTTGCGTTGGCAGATCAGCGCAGCGAGCGAGCGCAAGCTGCAGGTGCTGTGAATACCCTCGTTTTCGAGCACGGTCGCATCATCGGTGATAACACCGACGGCGTTGGACTAGTTCGAGATATCAACGTGAATGCAGGTGTGGCTATCACCGGCAAGCGCGTACTCTTGGTGGGCGCCGGTGGTGCGGCGCAGGGCGTGATCCTGCCGCTGCTCGAGCAATCGCCCCAGTCCATCACCGTCTGTAACCGTACGCAGCGTAAAGCAGAAGATTTGGTAAGGCAATTTGCGCATCCTGTACTTCAAGCGTGTGCTGTGGATACGCTGAATGATGCTTACGATATTGTGATCAATGCGACCTCCGCCGGTTTATCAGGCGACTTGCCGCCCTTGCCTGATTCTGTGTTTAGCACCAGTACCTTCGCCTACGACATGATCTACGCAGCACAAGCGACGACCTTCATGCAGCTGGCACAGTCGCATGGCGCGCAGGTACGCGATGGCTTGGGTATGCTGGTCGAGCAAGCGGCTGAGTCATTTTATGTGTGGCGTGGTGTGCGGCCTGATACTGGGCCGGTCTACCAAAGTTTGCGTGCACAGGTATGAGGTTGCGCCGTGGTTGGCTGTTTTGGTTGATCGGCGTGCCGGTAGCGCTGATTATCCTGCTGCAGCTTTGGTATTTTGTTCAGGTTTGCTGGTGGGTGAACCATAACCCAAGCTCTACCGCATTCATGCGTGAGCAACTCGCGCGGCTACGCGAGAAGAATCCCAAGGCAGAGCTACAGCATCAGTGGGTACCCTATTCGCGTATTTCCAATAATTTGAAGCGCGCCATTATCGCTTCGGAGGATGCGAACTTCGCTGAGCATGAAGGCGTGGACTGGGAGGCGCTGCAAAAGGCTTACGAAAAAAACGCCAAGAAGGGCAAGGTAGTCCGCGGCGGGTCGACAATCACCCAGCAGCTGGCGAAGAACCTATTTCTGTCGAGTGAGCGCAGTTATGTGCGCAAGGTACAGGAGATGCTGATCACTTTCATGATCGAGGCGGTGATGGATAAGCGCCGTATCTTCGAGATTTATCTCAACTCGGTCGAATGGGGTACCGGCGTATTCGGCTGTGAGGCGGCATCACGCAAGTATTTTGGTGTGCCGGCAGCCAAACTCGGTCCTGCCGAGGCGGCGCGGCTGGCGGTGATGCTGCCCAACCCGCGATTTTTCGGCCGACATCTCGATTCAAACTATCTGAATAAGCGCTCAGCGCTGATCCTGACACGCATGAATAGCGCAGATTTGCCCTGATGCTGGCGACTCAAGCCTTGCCTCATCTCCTGTAAAAAAGTAAACTCGCACCGTTTTTAACAACGGAGACTCCCTTGGGCAGTCCCATTTCGACTCACCGGCCGGTATCGGGCGGATTCCTCGCAAGCTGACGCAGCTTCTCGCGCGCCGCTTGCCTGGTTTGGGTGAGCAGGCGTGCATGGCCAAACAATGGCCACGCTCCCTGATGTGTAGAAAAATCAATCTGCGGCGCTCGCGCTGCGGCCATGCCACATCCGTGTGGCGGGAGAGAGCACATGATCAACGTATTCGTGCTGCAAAACGGCCGGCTCAGCCAGGTCAACATCGACACGCGCGAAGATCTGGAGCGGGCGACACCGATCTGGGTTGACCTGACAGATCCGAGTGACGAGGAGCGCGACTGGGTCCGCAGTATTTATGGTGTGACCCTGCCGGATGAAGACGAGGTCAAGGACATCGAGGCATCCGCACGCTACTACGAAGCGGATAACGGCGACTTACACCTGCGCTCGGATTTTCTGCTGGAGGAAGATGAGGGCGAGTCGCGGGTCGTGACCGTCGCTTTCATTCTCGCCAAAGACATGCTGTTCTCGATGCACAACGATGATTTACCGGTGTTTCGTCTGGTGCGTATGCGCGCTCGTTCGCGACCCGGCTCCATCGGCGACTTCAAGGATGTGCTGCTGGACTTGTACGCAACCGATGTCGAGTACTCCGCCGATGCGCTTGAAGGTGTTTACCAAAATCTTGAAGAGGTAAGCCGTAGCGTGCTGCAGAAGGAATTCAGCGATGCTGATGCGGCCGAGTCGCTGTCCGCGATGGCGCGCGAGGAGGATTTGAACGGTCGCATTCGTCGCAATATGATGGATACGCGACGCGCGGTGAGCTTCATGATGCGTGGGCGTTTGCTGAACGCTGAACAATTCGATGAGGCGCGTCAGATTTTGCGTGACATCGAATCCCTCGATGGTCATACGGCGTTTTTATTCGAGAAGATTAACTTCCTGATGGATGCCACGGTCGG
>CAZLJL010000064.1:0-8278 GCA_964559785.1 uncultured Bifidobacterium sp. | reverse complement strand
ACGATTAATGACTCGACATAGACCTGCGCGCGACGCGCATCAAGCTGATCAATGATGACGCGCAGGTTTCGATACACCCTTTCATTGGCGGTGATGATGAGGGTATTCGTGCTTGGATCCGCTTGAATAAAACCCGCTGTTCCCCCGGTCGGCAGCGGTGCTTGGGTTGACTGTGATGACACCGATGAAGTTTGCAGTGCGCCCCCGGGAGCAGCACCGGGGGCGGGCTGCATGGGTGTTATTGAGACCTGGCTGGTCACCATTGAGGGTCCGGTGGCTGATTCACTTGCCACGACAGCACGAAGCACTTGAGCCAGTTTGGTCGCTTCTGCATTACGCAGGTAGACCACATGCACGTTACCGGGAAGTGCGGTCGGTTGATCGAGTTTGGCAATCAGTGTGCGCGCCAGACTTGCGCGCGCGGCGTTCGGCGCGCGAATGATCAAAGCGTTAGTACGGGCATCCGCTAGCACCATGATCCGACCGGGCTCCGCTGGAGCGCCCGCTACGGTACTCGTTTCCAGCAGTCGGTTGATGGTGACCGCCAAGTCCATGGCAATCGCATGCTCAAGCCGAATGATGTCGAGTTCAGCGTTTGCCGGAGTATCCAGGGTCGCGATAATCCGTGCCAGTCGTTTCAGATTGTCGACATAATCGGTGATGACCAGCGTGTTATTCGAGGTATCAGCCGCGATGGTGTTGTTGGGTGAAATCAGCGGGCGCAGCACCGCCACAAGCCCAGTCGCATTTTGGTGATTCAATAAAAAAATCTGGGTCGCAATCTGGTCGCCGCGCAGCTTGCCGATTTGTACCGGTGAGGACTGTAGCTTGGCATCCGCTTCGGGTACGACTTTGACGTAATTGGCGGTCCTGACCAGTGCAAAACCCTGTAGCCGCAGCACGGAGCCGAGCAATTCAAATGCTTGTGCTTTGCTGAGTGGTTTCTCGGACACTAAATTGATGGTGCCCTTGACCCGTGGATCGATCACGAAGGTGTTGCCGGTGTAATGCCCGATCGCGCGCACCACAGACTCAATATCAGCACCGACAAAATTGAGTGAGGCGCTGGACTGATTCGGCTCTTGCGCTTGCGATTGTGCACAAACGAGCGCAATCCAGATAAACGCCAGGTAGGGCAAAGATTTTTTCATTGGAATTCGAGTGCCGTTACGATTCGTTGACCCACCTGACGACGCTGACCGAGTAGACCGAGCAACGCAGACAGTTGCGCCTCATGGCCTGCTTGTGCCCACGCCTCCCCGGCGAACTGCAAGCGACCATTCACGATGCGGCCCCGACCCTCGAGCATGAGTGGCCCCGACAAGCTTTGCAGATCAAGCTTTGCGTCGCGTCCGAACCAGTCAAACTGCAGGCGGTATGCCCCCAATGGTTTGATCGGTGACAAAGCCGACGACACCTGCGTCAGCTCAATCTGCATTCGGCCAGTCGTCAGCCAGTCGCGACCCTCGCGGGTGAGCGTCAGTGCTGGCCACATGATTTTCATGACGCCGGTGGGTTGTAAAGTGTTCAGTGGGGCGCCAAGCGCGGCTAGCCCGTCGGCAGGCAGGCTGAGGCTTCCCGCGCCGATCTCCCATCGCGCCCAGTTACCTCGAATAGTGATAGCGGACATGGTGATCGACTGATTTTCAAGATAGATGTCGAGCACACCGATTAGTACAAGTGGTGAGATCTGCCAAGCGCAGCGACCGGGTAGCAAGGGCGATAACGCTTCATCGCGTGCCGCAGACGCAGCGATAACCGCAGAACCCCGCCACAAAGTACCTTCCACCTCTGCGAGCGCGATGCGGCCGTCTGTCTGCTGGTCGATCAGCGGTACCAGCCACACGGCGGGCATACTGCTCAGTGCAGTGATCGATACCGTCAGCAAGCCAGCAGTCACCCATACGAGGGCACGAATCATGGCGATGATCGTAACCACCGCAATGAGACCATTGCATCGACCCGATCCACGCTTGCTGTTGCGTTGATACTTGCCTCGTCGACTGACCAGCCTTGTTCTCGCTGCAGATTTTCTAGCCACTGGTTCAGCGCGCTGAATGAGATATCCACCCAGCGCGCACGCAGTCGGTCATCCGACACCTCCAGTGATGCCGGTTTGATACCCGCGTCAGTAAGGGTGCGCTCGAGCGTTATACGATCAGCTTTGATGCTTACTGCGGCCGAGGGGGGCGGCGTACTGCCGAGTTGCTTGGCCAGTGCCTGTATGTGCGAGCGTTCAGCCCGTAACTGCGGTAGTGCCTGCTGCCACTGATATCGTCCATCGAGTGCAGGAACGATCAGCAGCATAAAAACAGCGCCCAGCAAAAGCACACCGACAGTAACGAGTAGTAGTCGTTGTTCTCGTGCGGTTCGCTCGCGCCAGAATTGATGAGCGCGTTGTGGCAGCATCACAAAGCCTTGACTTGCCATTGCAGGGGATCCGTGACCGAGGGCGTGAGTTGCAGTTCGTGTGTAGCGAGCGGACTACGCATCGCCGTCAGCGATACCTTCGCGCCGGGTTTGAGCTTGATGGTGAGTGTGCCGTCGCGGTAATCCAGGGCATCGATCGCACGCAGATCATTCCCTGCAGCTTTCCAGACTTCCCCCAAGGCAGCAGCTAACACGACAAAATCAGACGGGTTCAGTTGTCCTGATGCTTGGCGCGATGCGGCGATTTTTTGTTTCATCTGCGCCAGCGGATCGAGTACGACGGTCTCATTCGGAAAGCTGCGTCGGTAGATATCGGCGATCTCATCCCGCAATTGCAAGCCCTCGCTACGCAGGCGCCACCAATCAGCATTGAGGGCAGCAAGATTAAACAGCATCAGAGTACCTGCCAACGCAGTTGGCCAGCGCCATTCTCGCCAAGGGATGGCCGTGCGCTGGTTGCCACCGAATGCATTAATCAAGTCAACCGATACGTGCGCTGCGGCTGTGATCCAATCACCCCATTGCTGCTCGATTAGCGTGATCTGGCAGGCTGACTGTGCTTTGATCCATTTTTCAAATAAGGTGATCTGCGTCGTAGGTACCGACAGCAGCACCGGGCGATTCGGTACCAAGGTGCGGACGAGCTGCGCGACGGCGTCGGGCAGCTGGAGCTCATCATCGACCTCGACCGCCAGCCCAATACCTTCATGTTCTGACAGCCGCAGCGCCAAGTCGTAGCGATGCGCATGCTGAAACAATGCCGCGGACAACTGCGCGCTTGGGGCCGTTAAGCAAAGTGACATAGGCAGCACGCGCAGACGTCGTGCACCCGACTGACGCAGCGCATCGATCCAGCTTTGTAACCAGGCGCGGTCGCAGACGGCAATCAGTCTTTGCCCCTCGGTCTCTGCACCCGCAGCCATTGCGCAAGCGCTGACATCTCCAATCACAAACTCTTCAACCAGCGAGGGTAGGGCTGCTTGCAGGCGTTGTGTAGAGAGCGGTGGCACTGCCATGCGTAGCAGCGTGACATCGCTCGCCGCCAGTAGTAGAACGACTTGCGATACTTGCGTCATCTGTGAGGCAAGCTCGCTCAGCGAGGCAGTTGCGGTCCTCAACTGTCGGCCACGTATTGCCAATGCCAATGCGAGTGGAATGTTCTGTATCGCGACCGTCGCACCTGCCGTAGCCGTCAAACCGTTGCCGCTGATTGCAGTGCTTACGCTGGTGCGCGAGGGCACGCGTAGGTAAAGGGTATCTTGAACGTCTGTGCCGAGCATTTACAATTCCTTTACCCAGAGTAAACGCGTTGCTGTTGGCAGTCGCTCGATCAGCGCCTGTATCTCCAGCTTTGCACTACGTATCGATACCATGCCGTTGACCAAGAAATAGCTACTCGTAACGCTGAAGCTTGAGCTGTCCCAGTTTTTTACTTTGTCTGGCAGGCGCTGACTGAGATCTGTCACCGCTTGAAAAGCAGCCTGCCGCCGGGCGCTCATCAGCCTCGTCGCATCTGCCAACGACAGCTCCGGTATGCGCGCGGCCAGCACCTCGGGGCTGGCGGTGTTGATGTTGATCGGCGTGCTGACCGGCAGGATGACCGCATGGGGGCGGATCGCGTTGATCATCTGCGGCGAGCACCCCGGCACGGCGAGTAGGTCATCCAGTTGGACGAAGCTGATCGGTTGAAACGCGTCTGTTCGTGCGTGCAGTGAAGTACGTCCAGCGGCCGCCATGTGCTGCGCGATCACCTTGGCCAGCGCAGGATCTTGCTGGAGTGAGGTGAGCAGACGCGCGAAGGCCTCAAGCGCCGGCTGGTTGATATCGTCTGGTTTGGTGAGATCGGATAAATTGGTCAGATTGGTGAGATTGAATCGTCCCTGCGCATCTTGAATCGAGCCTGAAAGCACCGCACTGCCTGCGTCCCCGCTGGCCATGGCTGATTCAACATATTGATCAAGCCGAGTCGGCGCTAGCGGTATCGCCCATGGCTCATTCAACGCATCGATCTTGGAATTACGACCATCCTCCCGCAGAATCAGGCGCGCCCAGTCAAGTGCGCCGCGCAGTACCCATTGCTTCTGGAGTTGCAATCGCTGATTCTCGATCGAGCGCACCTGTAATTGCTGCTGCCAGAATAAACTCGCCACAATCGTGACGGCGAGGGTCGTGAGTAGTAGTGCCGTTACTACGGCGACGCCGCGATCCATCCGATGAACGCGGTGAAAGCGACGAATGCTTCTCATATCGAACCCAGCATGAAAACCTTGGTCATGCTCGCCGTTTGACCCGGTAGCTGTAGCGACACCTCAAGACCGCGCCAGATCGTTTGCGCCGCCGTGGTACCGGTTTCCGGACTCATTAGCGAGCCGCGTGAAACTACGGGAGTACGCATCTGCTGCCAAGCACGCCAGCCACCACCGTCATCCGTCCATACGCGCAGCGTCATCTGCTGCACATTGCTTTGTAGTTTCACGGCGGCTGCGCTACCGGTCTGCGCCAGCTGCCAGTAGCGATTGAGTTGATTCAGGTCGCGCGTGGGTGGTGTTTCTTCTCGGGTGAGCACGCCATCTCGCCAGCGCCAAGTTACTAGTTGCAAGGCACCCGCTTGCGCTTCCGGCTGTAACCTGCGGGCCAGCGTGACCCGGTTGGCGTCGACCACTAGCGGTGCGGCACCGACCAAGGTGCTGCTATCGACCGCATTAGCGCAATCAATCTGTAGTTGAGCGAATGCCAGCTGTAAACCGCGTGTTTGTACCAATTCCTGATTCAGTGCGAGGCGCGCGCGTGTGATGGCATCCAAGCCACGCCAAC
The DNA here is from genome assembly GCA_964559785.1 of uncultured Bifidobacterium sp. Taxonomy (GTDB): domain Bacteria; phylum Pseudomonadota; class Gammaproteobacteria; order Burkholderiales; family Burkholderiaceae_D; genus Pernthalerella. The sequence goes on along the minus strand of CAZLJL010000064.1, from coordinate 3,034 downwards.
CTAACATCGAGATAAAGGCAAGCACCGCGATAGCCACCATTAGCTCGACCAGCGTCAGGCCTTGGCTGCGGTGTTTAGATCGCATTCGGCACCACCTGCGACAACATCAGTACACGTCGACCCGTGGTGTCGAGTACCGAGACTTCCACACGCCGAAACGCCGGATTCGGTGTGGCGAGAATATGCTCTTCACAGCGCAGTGCTAGCTCGCCTTGTGGACAAGTAAAACTGCGCTTGCCGATGGGTGGCCACTCCCGCGCTAGTCGAATTTGCGTTAAACGATTCTCGGCCGACCACGTGGCCATCATGGCGACCCGCAGATCACCACTGTTTTGTGTCAGGCTGCCAATGGCCCGTAGGCTGGCGGCCAAGGCAGTTCCCACAATGACCAAGGCCACCAAAACCTCTAACAGGGTAAATCCAGCTGTTGGTACGCGCATCTCAGTCGACCTGAAAGTTGCCGATACCATCGGCACGGATCACCACATGCGTTGTGTCTGTCGAAAGGGTGAGGGTGAATATTCTGTCGACCGGCTCGCGACCGAACACAACACGAAGCGGCAGCTGACTGCTGCTTGCAGAATCAAGCCGTAAGCGGAGCGGGGTCAACCGGTAGCGTCGTTCCCGCAGCAATTCATCGCCGCGTAGCGGTTGCCACTCATTGCCCTGTCGGATCAGGAATCGGTAGCGCGTATTGTCTGACTCGAAGGCAATCGCCTGATTACGCACAATGGCCTCATCACGTGCGAGTTGCATCAGTAGGGCGATTCTCTGTGCCTCGTTGTACAGCAACTGCCGTTGATTCGGCGTCGCGTTCAGTACCACCGCGCCGAGTGTGATACCGACGATGACCAGCACCACCAGCAGCTCGAGCAGGGTGAAACCATACAGCCTCGCCCACCGGGGGCGAGTTGTTTTATTCCATCCAGGAACCAATGTCCGCATCCACGCCGATACCGCCCGGCTTGCCGTCAGCGCCATAAGAGAACACGTCGACCTCACCGTGCAAACCGGGTGCAAGGTATTGATAGGGGTTACCCCAAGGGTCTTTATTGAGCCTGTCAAGATAGCCACCGGTTTTCCAGTTCGGCGCCAATGGCGCTACTGATGGACGGGTCACCAGCGCCTGCAGGCCTTGCTCAGTGGTTGGTAATCGCTGGTTATCGAGGCGGTACAACTTGAGCGCTTGCATCAGCGTCGCGATGTCCTGCTTGGCCGCCAAAATCCGCGCGTCATCGGCGCGACCCATTAATCGCGGCACCAATAATGCGGCCAGCACGCCCATGATGACCACGACCACCATGATTTCGATCAGGGTAAAACCGCGCAGACGTAAGGGCATCAGCATCGACAATGAGTTGACTTCCAATTGAGAAATTTCTAGAAGCGCGATGTCATGCGGCACCACTCAAATCCAGCGTCGCATGGTGCAATCTTTCGGGAAGACGATATTTGATCCTTTGCGAATGAAAAAATTCAATACGCAACGCGACAGTCAACGCCATGCATGAAGTTTTAACACGGTGCATGAAAGTCGATGCTGCGCGAAATCAGGGCATGTGCGCCCTTATCGGAGGCGCGCTGTGGATACGACACCACATATCGTTTGCGTAGGCACCCGGTCTACCGAGTCGAGTTGTTGTAATGGCTTGGCATTATGTTTGCAAAGCTAATCGTCAATGCGGAAATTGACGATGCGGTATTACGTCAAGAAACGGCTTTGAAGCTGACCACGAGACAGTTCCGCTTGACGATAAACCTTGAAAATAGAGCGAGCATAGCTATGTTGAAAATACCGGTAAATTTTGCCAAGCACCGCCACCATCCTGTAATGACTAGGCCGACAGATTCACCGTATCGGCAGCATCATCAGCCGGCCGTACGTTTTATGCCACAACGACAGGCACGGTATGTTCATGATCATTTTATTACGCCAGATGATCACGGGAGTTTTAACTACCAACTGTTCGAGTTTGCCAAGGCGCGCCAGCAGAAGATGAAGGTGGATGTCTCTCGGTTAAACGAGAACCCGCGCGCCACCGATACCGAGCTACCCCCACATTGGCGAACAATACTGGTTCCGAAGCAACGTATCGAGGCGCTCAAAAGTCATGAATACCATTACTGCTCACCCTCCATCTGGATGTGGAATATCGGCTATGGACGCTCCGTTGAGAACTGTAATCCGTATGACGTTAATCCGGGGGCAATTGATTATGAGCGCATTACCCGAGCCCCAGGCAAGGGGCGCTTCGATCCGGTTGCTTGCGGTGCTTACGGTAATCGAAACTTCAAATATCTCTGGGCGATCGACCATCAAGGCATGCATATCGCGCGCGAGATGACACCCTGCGAATTTAGTTCGCGCGGCATCATTACGCATTCAATTCTGGTGGATAAGGGTATTGTGGCTGGCGAGATTTTTTTTGATATCGACGATCCCTATAAAGTATTCGTCAATTTCGGTTCTGGCCGTTTGCCCCTGCGCGACGTCAAAGAGGCTGAACATACCGCAGAGTTTCTGCTAGCACTCGACTACCGTACCGTGGTCGCGATGATTCCAAATCGCGATCTGAAGCAGATTCCTTACGGTATGGCAGACCGCTACGGTTCAAATGTGCAGAGCGTCGTATTTCGTCGCGATGAGTAGGGCGATAGCCAGCGCGTGATATTTGGTAACGCCTGTAATGCTGAGGGGCGTTATTGGTCTAATCGGACAGCACGTGCTCGATCGCCAAACTGATGGCAAACACCCGCTCATCTGCCATCGCTGGCGCGCTGATCATCAAGCCTACGGGTGGTTCACCGGCGCGCTGGCAGGGTAGAGACAATGAACAGCCGTCGAGCAGATTGATCAGCGAGGGATTTCTCAGTAGGAGTCGATTCACATCGAAGAAGGTTTCTTCGGAGGCGAGTAGCGCCTCGGTACGTGGCGCAAGGATTGGTACGGTCGGCATTAACATCGCATCGAATCCGTTTAAGGCTTGCTCGACACGCGCAATCCAGTCTTTGCGCGCAGCCAATAAGCGCTGGA
>CAZLJL010000063.1:0-8328 GCA_964559785.1 uncultured Bifidobacterium sp. | reverse complement strand
TTAAAGACGCGTTTTCCGTCAATATTTTCGACATCAATAAGGTAATTTTTATTCTTCTCCTGTATCTCATGCGCTTGTCTTGATCTGAACGCACCAAAACCCTCGCAATATTTTCGGCGACGCCCAACAAAACATTAGCGCTTTGCTAACGGCAAGTTATCCGCCTTACATAGTTATTATTTTGTTAATCTTAGCTTTGGCACATCCACTTATCAAACTTGAATTGCATGCAGGCGTGACGCACTGCGGGGTAATACTTTGATCAAAGCCCCCTCAGCAAGACTTTTACGTCCTCAGCCAAATGGATTGTCTGCCCATGCCTCACGAACAGCCGGATCCGTCCTTCCTGGTCAAACACATAGGTCGCGGCGGTGTGGTCTATGGTGTAGGCACCGCCATCTTTGCCCGCCACCTTCTGCGCAAAGACCTTGAAATCTTTGGTCACTTTCTCGATCTCGTCCTTGCTCCCGCGCAGAGCAACGAAGCTTGGGTCAAACGCTGGCACAAATCCGGCCAAGACTTCTTGCGTATCGCGTTCCGGATCAACGGTGATAAACAGTACTTGCAGCTTGTCTCCGTCAGCACCGAGTTGCTGTTTTACTTGGGCCAAATCGGAAAGCGTCGTGGGACAAATATCGGGGCACTGCGCGAAACCAAAAAACAAGGCCACCACCTTGCCGCGATAATCCGCCAAGGTTCGACGCTGCCCGGTGTGGTCGGTTAATGAAAAGTCGCGCCCAAAATCCGAACCCGTAATGTCGGTATTGGCAAAGCTTGCCTTGGGTGCTGAGGTTTTAGTGTCGCAAGCAGCTAAGGCACCTAGACAGCAAAGCAATACAAAGAATCGGCGCATCATGAATTAACACCCAAAAATCATGCAGTCAGTGCGACTTGTTCAAGCCGCGCTTCATTTATTTGCCCGCGCATAGCGACACGGCAATTCAGTTGAGTAAGCAACACCACCATTAACGCCGCGCCCGCGTTGTGCAGAACGGCCAAGGCCAACGGCCAGTTGAATACCACTGTACTAATACCTGATAAAAACTGCAGTCCGATTAGCCACAATAACCAGCGGCCGGTGTATGCAGAGGCCGTAAACTGCATGGCACGCCACGCTGTGAATCCCACTACCGTGACGACGACTATTGCAAATAGTCGATGTACCCAATGCACTGCAACCAAAGCATCAAACGGTAGATACTCACCACCCGCGGTCATGCCAAGTTGCCGCCACAGAGTGAAGCCATGCTCAAGGTCCATCGCTGGCACTAACGCGCCCTGGCACAGCGGAAACCCACCACAGGCGAGTGCAGCGTAGTTGGTACTGACCCAACCGCCCAAGCCAATCTGAACAAACCCGAGCACCAGCGCAATTACGGCCCACGCTCGTAGTGCGGGCGGCGCACCGGATGTGATGACCGGTTCATTCTGTCGCGTGGCATGCCACACCAGCATGGCAAGCAGGCCCATACCCAGCAGCAAGTGGCTGGTGACAATGACCGGTTGCAATTTGAGCGTAACCGTAAGGGCACCAAATGCGCCTTGCACGCACACCCAGATCAGTAATGCGGTGGGTAGCGCAGGGTGGTAACGCGACAAGCCGGTCTGGCGCCATAAACGCACGGCAATCGCCAACAAGGCAATGATCATCACGCCCACCCCCATCGCGAGGTAGCGATGAATCATCTCAATCCATGCTTTAACGACGGTGACGGGTCCAGTGGGCTGCGCAGCTTCTGCTGCACTGATGTCGTCATGCGCAAGAAATGGGTTGGCCTCGCCGTAGCAGCCGGGCCAGTCGGGGCAACCCAGCCCGGAGTCGGTCAGTCGGGTGAAGGCGCCGAATACAATCAGATCGAAGGTGAAGAACACCGTCACCCATGCCAGTCGGCGGTAGCGATCGCCTCCGCGCGCCACGTACACCAAGGCCAACGGGATGGCCGCCAGAATCAGCGCCTTGATCGCGAGTCCGATCAACATGCCGGATTCCACCATCTCAAACAAGGTAGTGGTCCAGCAGCAGCGCGGCGAACAAGGCCGACAAATGAATTAATGAAAAGCGGAAGGTGGTGCGGGCCAGCGCATCGGAGTACTCACGCATTAAACGAACGGCGTAGTAAATGAAGCCCACACTCAAAACCAACGCGACGATCAGATACAACCATGAGCTCATGCCTAGTGCATACGGCATCAGGCAAGCCGCCATCAGCAGGAAGGTGTAGAGCAAAATCTGAAACCGCGTGAACTCGCTACCATGGGTGACGGGCAGCATCGGCAATCCGGATTTACGGTAGTCCTCGGTGCGGTACAAGGCCAGCGCCCAGAAATGCGGCGGTGTCCACAAGAAAATAATCAGAAACAGTATGAGCGCCTCGGCAGAGACCTCACCGGTCATCGCTGCCCAGCCGAGCACGGGGGGCATAGCGCCGGATGCGCCACCGATCACGATGTTCTGCGGGGTGAGCGGCTTGAGAATAACGGTGTACACCACTGCATAGCCAATGAAGGTGGCGAAGGTGAGCCACATGGTCAGCGGGTTGATCGTCACATACAGCAGCCAGGAACCGAGCGCGCACAACACACCCGAAAACAGCAAGGCCTGCACATCAGACAGCTCGCCACGTGCAGTGGGCCGCCATGCGGTACGACGCATTTTTGCATCGATACTTTTTTCTACCAGGCAGTTGAATGCCGCCGCTGCCGCCGCCACCAGCCAAATACCGACGCTCGCGAGCAGCATTCGCAGTGCATCGTCCAGCGAGGGCATGCCGGGGACAGCCAACACCATGCCGATGAACGCGCAGAACACGATCAGATGCAGCACGCGCGGTTTGCACAGCGCGAGATACTGACCGAGCAGCGATGGGCTCACTGGCCGCTCGATTCCGGCATTACCGCTGGCTGGCATTTGAACAGGATCAGACATGGTCGATGGAAGGCGCGTATCACCCCTAGGCTAGGCCCATCACCGACTGGATGTAAGGTACGGCGCGCTTGCATGGGCGGGGTCTTGTGAACGTGTTTTCAACCCGAAATTATAGCTTTTGCGCACCACCCTGTCCGACCGAGTTTGCACCCTGCAAATCGCTTGGCGGCTCGCAGGTTCACGGGCTGGGTGGGCTTGCCTCGGGCCGGCGCGGCGAGCTAGGATGAGCTGGTCTGGGTGAATGCATTTTGTTGCAGGAGGTCACACATGAGCACGCTGTCATTGGCAACTCCGTCAACACCACTGCCGCCGGCCGCCATTGTCGGTCTTTTGATGGACGGTGCGCGCGAAATGCGCGCCACCCGTTTTGCCGGACTGCTCTATGGGCTGTTGTTCGTGCTGATGGGGCAGGCGATCTTCACTCTGTACGCCAATATCTGGCAGATGACGATGGGGCTGACCGCAGGCTTCTTCCTGATGGGCCCCTTTATCTGCTGCGGTATCTACGATCTGTCGCGGCAGCATGCGCTGGGCGGCCCACTATCGATTCGTCAAAGCCTGACGTCCTGGTCTCGCAATTGGAAGTCGATTGCCTTCTTTGCAGCGATATTGACCTTTTTAATGATTGTCTGGGCGCGCGTGTCAGTGGTGCTGTTTGCCTTGTTTGCCACCCATGACTATGTCGATGTCAGCGGCATGCTGATGAAGATCGCGTCCGTATCGAATTTGCCGTTCTTGATGGTGTGGTCAGGCGTTGGGTTTGGTTTTGCCAGCTTGGTGTTTGCGATCTCGGTGGTGTCGATGCCGATGATGCTGGACCGTGACGCGGATACCATCGAAGCAATTGCAGCGAGCGCCATCGCGCTTTGGCACAATCCGGCGGCGATGTTGACATGGGCATTACTGATCACATTGCTGATCGGCGCGAGTTTGGTATTTTTCTTGCCCGCGCTGGCGATCACAGCACCGCTGGTTGGGCACACCACTTGGAAGGTCTACCAAGCACTCGTACCACCCTCGAAAGGTGGCATCGAGCACCGCTAATTCACTTGCTAGACCGAGACCTCGAAGTAGCGCTGGAACGCGTACGCAAATGCAGACAGCAGGAATACTGTACCCAGCATCAAGCTGATGATGACGGCAAAGACCGTCATCCAGCTGGTCGCGCCTGCGCTCGCCTCAGCATCTGCCTCTGGGTTGAAGCGCAGATTCCAGCGCTCCTGTGGCATGAGCCCATAGACGATGGCGGTGAGGCATACCGCCGCCAAATGAAAACCCAATAGCGGTAACAGCCACCAGCTCAGCACATCATCCAAACCGTATTCGGCAACGCGCTCGAAACCGTAAACACCGAGCGCCGTCGGGATGGGCATCACCCAAGCGATCGCATCACGGGTACCGTGTAGATAAAAACGATGTAGTCCAAAGGCACCCAGTAGCAGGGTCAGCCACGTTGCAAGGGTTTTGTTTTTCATGTCAGCGTCCCGGACGGTCCCAGAATTTCGCGGCGCGCATCAGCCGGTTGAGGGTTTTCTTGATACTGGCAGCCGCCTTCAAGTCAGGATCCGCCGGAAAGCGCATCATCCAGAAGCCCTGCGGATCAACCAGATAGATATGGTCGGCCAACTGATGCGTTGGCTCGGGCTGCAACCACGCGGCAATGTCGGCGCGCTGTGCACGCAAAACGGTGGCACCTTCGAGCGTCTTGCTCAGACGCTCAGGCACCGCTTGATCGCCCAGCGACAGCCAGATTCGTTCCACTCGGTCCTGCTCCGCGCCCAGGCCAATATGAATTTGGCGGCTAAGGTAGAGCTTGTTTTCACAGGCAGCATCGCACGCTGCGTCCGCTACCGTAATGAGCAACCATTGACCCTGCAGACTACGCAGATTGACGACTTTGCCTTGACTGTCTTTTGTTTCGAGATCTGGTAACTCAACTTGCGGCGAGATGAGTTGACCATAAAAATTTTCGCCCTGCGGACGGATGACGTAATACGTAAAGTACGAAGCGATCACCGGCGCTAAAGTCACCAGTAACAATAACAACAGCTTCCAGCGACCACTTTTTGTGCGCTGAGGGTCATGTGCGGGGTTGGAGACGGACATTGTCAGGTGTGAATCGAGAAATTTTTTATTGGTACTAAAAGTCTGGATGCCGACCTACGCCGGCATGACGAATCAAGCGATGTTCGCTGAAACCGAGCGTCGCTTGCGAAACACCTGAAACCACAAAAACAACAACACACCGACGGCCGACATGGCAAACCACTGAAACGCATAGCCACGGTTGGATTGCGCTCGCGACGCCAGGTTTGGCCAATCTCTCAACAAGCCATCATCGGCCGCGCTGTTTTGTCGCATCACTGCCCTGATCTTCAAACCAGTTTCACGCTCGAACTGCGCAAGATCGAGATTTTGCCGCACCTGAGAAAAAGACGTATCGGGTGGGTTAGCCGCGCTATCCAATTCCATCAAGCGTGACGGCGGCGCTATCCATTGCCCCTGTACTTGCACACGGTCGGGGGTGGCTTTTACTGTCGGTGGTTTGTTGGGTAGCACTGGGTCACGCGGTGCCCAACCACGCTGCACCAGCACCACGGTACCGCTCTCAAGTCGCAACGGCGTCATGACCCAGAAACCGGCTTGCCCATGCATGGGTCGATTTAGAAACACGGACCACTGCGATAACCAAACACCCTCCAGCGCCAAAGTGCGATAAAGCAGCTGGCTGTCAGGCGCAAGAGTCTCGAGCTGCGTATTGTTCAAGGCGGGCAGTGCGGCGTTTTGCGTCTGCTCGGCTTCGATCTGCTCGCGCAGGTGTGCACGATTGAGTTGCCAAAAGCCCAAGCTAGTCGTCACGCCAACAAACAAGACCGCCAGCAACAGCAGAAGCCACCATTGGCGGCTGAACATCGCGCTCTGCGCGAATCTGTTATCGTGGTGTTCTATTGATTGCGTCCCGTTCTCGGACTTTTCCACTTCTGCCATGAAAATCTTAATCTCTCTCGTGTTTCTCGCCATTGTCGCCAGCTTGGTGATGGCGGGCTATTTCATGCTGAAGCGGGGAGGCGCTGAGCGCAGCCGGAACATGGCTTACGCGCTCACCATTCGAATTGGCTTATCGGTTGCGCTATTCGCCGGCATCATGATTCTTTGGTCGCTCGGCTATATCACCCCAACCGGCCGATTCCCTGCGCAATAAATTCTCTGCGGCGGGTATTCAGTAACTCGCCCATCCGCACACCGATCAGAGCTGTATAAACAACAAGGGCCGTCACATGACGGCCCTTTGTTTATTTGCCTCTGCTTAGAGCCAGTACACCAGCACGTACAGGCAGAGCCAGACCACATCCACAAAGTGCCAGTACCACGAAGCACCTTCAAAACCGAAGTGACGATCCGCCGTGAAGTGACCACGCTGTAGACGCAGCGTGATGAACAACAACATCAGCGTGCCCAGGAAAACGTGGAAACCGTGGAAACCGGTCAGCATGAAGAAGGTCGAGCCATAGATGCCCGACGACAGCTTCAGATTCAGATCAGAGTAGGCATGGTAGTACTCGTAGCCCTGGCAGAACAGGAAGATCACGCCCAACGCGACCGACGCCCACATGTAAGCGATTGCCTTGCCACGCTCACCAGCACGCACTGCATGGTGCGCGATCGTCACGGTCACGCTCGACGCCAGCAGCAATGCAGTGTTGATGGTTGGCAGACCCAGCGGCGACATGATCTCGAATTTTTCGATGGTGCCCGCCGGCGAGGTTGTCGCACCCGGCACAACGCTTGGCCATGCCGCTTTGAAGTCAGGCCAGAGCACGCCCATGGTGTCGCCAGATCCAAGACCTGGGATGGAGTGCACACGTGCCCACCACAACGCGCCAAAGAAAGCGCTGAAGAACATGACTTCCGAGAAAATGAACCAGCTCATACTCCAGCGGAAAGAGCGATCCACATTCATCGCGTACTGACCACCTTCGCTCTCAGAAATCGCATCGGTGAACCACTGTGCCAACACCACGAGGAAAATCACAAAGCCGAGCAGTACCGAGTACTTGCCCCATGAGCTGTCGTTCACCCACTGCACAGCACCAAACATCACAAAGAACAATCCCAGAGAAGCCATTGCCGGATGCCGTGAAGGCCCGGGAACAAAATAATGACCGTGGGAATCGTGCGTGTTCGCACTCATGTTTCTCTCCTGACTAAGCTTAAACCACCAGATTGATTACCGTAATCAATCCAAGAACAAACAGTAAAGCCAACAACAAGCCGACCACAATCACATGCACCGGCTTTACCGAATTTGCATCAGCGTGGAACTCGCTCTGCTTCCGAATCCCGATGAACGACCACGCTACTACTCTGAAACTGCGCAGCATCTGGCTCAGTGTGGAAACCTTCTCTCCCTCTGCGCTCATACGCCGGCCACTGCCTGCACCGGTTCTTTTGCGGGTTTCACCGCAGCAGAGACGGGTTTCGGCACTGCGCCACCTACTTCAAAGAATGTGTACGACAAAGTAATGGTACCCAGATCGCGCGGCGCTTTCGGCGAGATGTAGAACACCACAGGCCAGCGTCGAACTTCACCTGGCCCCAAGGTGTGCTCGGTAAAGCAGAAGCACTCCAGCTTGTTGAAATAGGCCGCTGCCTGCCCGGGAGCGTAGCTCGGGATCGCTTGTACCTTGACGGTGCGCGGCTGCTGGTTTTCGATTTCGAACATCACCGTCGTCAGCTCACCAGGGTGAAGCTGAACATTGCGAATCTCGGGACGAAACTTCCAAGCGCCGCGCGCGTTGGTATCGAACTCGACCATCACGCTGCGGGAGTAATCCACTTGGGTATTTTTCGCCGAAGCGCGTGCGTTCAGGGAACCGGCTGCCTCGCGCTCACCAAGGGCCAGCACATTGATCCCGGTCCAATTGCAAATCGCTTTGTAGATGGGTGCCAGCATGTAGCCGAACGCGAACATGCCCGCGGCAACGATCAACAGCTTGCCCATCAAGCGGTAGTTGAGTGAGTAGGACGAATTCATGGACGTCCCAGTAGCAGCATTTTGGCGACTATCCCCATGAAGAAGGCGAGCGCGACGCTGGCGAGGATCATCGCCAGCCTCAGGTTCCCGCGCTTCTTCTCCGAGGACATGGTGTGTTGTTTAATCAGCCGTGCACAACGCGCGTAGCGTCTGCGTTCAGCTTAGGCGGTGTTTCATAGGTGTGGAAAGGCGCTGGCGATGGCACTTCCCACTCCAGACCTTCGGCACCATCCCAAGGACGCTGCGGGGCTTTTTCGCCTTGACCGCGCATGCCCGGAATCACGATCGCCACCAGGAAGTAGACCTGTGCCAAGCCGAAGGCAAACGCGCCTACCGATGCCAGTGCATTGAAATCCGCCAGCTGCAT
>CAZLJL010000062.1:0-8485 GCA_964559785.1 uncultured Bifidobacterium sp. | reverse complement strand
ACAACAGCCCATTTGATGCGAGTGTGGTGGAACAGTTCCGCACAGCAGGCATGGTGACGCTCGGAAAATTGAACTGTGATGAATTTGCCATGGGCTCATCGAATGAGAACTCATTCTTCGGTCCGGTGAAAAACCCCTGGGACAAGCGCGCCGTGCCCGGTGGCTCCTCGGGCGGCTCGGCGGCGGCAGTTGCTGGCGGTCTGACGCCCGCGGCGACCGGCACCGATACCGGCGGCTCAATTCGCCAGCCCGCAGCCTTGTGCGGCATCACCGGCATCAAACCAACCTATGGCCGAGTATCGCGCTACGGCATGATCGCGTTCGCTTCATCGCTCGACCAAGGCGGGCCGATGGCCTGGACCGCCGAAGACTGTGCGCTGTTGCTGAATGCGATGACCGGCTATGACCCGCGTGATGCCACCTGTATCGAACGCGATGCGGAAGACTTCGGCCGCCATCTCTCTGATTCACTCAAGGGTCTGAAAATCGGCATCCCCAAGGAATATTTTGGGGATGGCCTTGCTGACGATGTTCGCTCAGCAATTGAGGCTGCGCTGAAAGACTATGAAAAACTCGGCGCGACTCTGGTCGATGTGTCGCTACCGAAAACGTCCATGTCGATACCTGCGTATTACGTGATCGCACCGGCCGAGGCGTCGTCTAATCTGAGTCGTTTTGATGGCGTGCGTTATGGTCATCGTGCAAAGGATTACACCGATCTAAGCGATATGTACCGCAAGTCACGCGCCGAAGGTTTTGGTGATGAAGTGAAGCGACGCATCTTAATTGGAGCGTATGTGCTTTCGCACGGCTATTACGATGCCTACTATCTGCAGGCGCAGAAGATCCGACGGCTGATCGCGAATGACTTTCAAGATGCTTTCAAGTCGTGCGACGTCATCATGGGCCCGGTCGCACCGACCGTAGCCTGGGACCTCGGCTCGAAGGCGAATGATCCGGTTGCCAACTATCTGGCCGATATCTACACGCTGTCGACCAGCCTTGCCGGACTACCCGGCATGTCGATACCGTGTGGGTTTGGACAAGGCGAAAAAAATGCCCATCGACCGGTCGGGCTGCAATTGATCGGTAACTATTTTAATGAGGCGAAACTGCTGAATGTGGCGCATCAGTTTCAACTCGCTACCGACTGGCATAGCCGTCGGCCCGCCGTCTAATAAGGATTGATGATCATGCAATGGGAAGTCGTGATCGGTCTTGAGACGCACACGCAGCTCACCACCGAGTCAAAAATTTTTAGCGGCGCGTCGACTGCCTTCGGTGCGGAACCGAACACCCAGGCTTGTCCGGTTGATCTTGCGCTGCCGGGTGTGCTGCCAGTGTTGAACAAAGGCGCAGTCGAGCGCGCGATTCAATTTGGTCTCGCGATCGGTGCCCATATCGCGCCGCGATCGATTTTCGCGCGCAAAAATTATTTTTATCCTGACCTTCCCAAGGGCTACCAGATCAGCCAGTTCGAGATTCCGGTAGTACAAGGTGGCGCGATCTCTTTTGTCGTCGACAAGGATGGCAAGCCGGAAATGAAAACTGTGCAACTCACTCGCGCGCATCTTGAAGAAGACGCGGGTAAGTCCTTGCATGAGGACTATCACGGCATGACCGGGATTGACCTGAATCGCGCCGGTACCCCACTCCTCGAAATCGTCACCGAGCCCGACATGCGCAGTGCCGCTGAAGCGGTGGCGTATGCAAAGGCACTACACGCGCTGGTGGTTTGGCTAGGTGTGTGCGACGGCAATATGCAGGAAGGTTCGTTTCGCTGTGATGCGAACGTATCGGTGCGTCCGGTCGGTCAAAAAGAATACGGTACCCGCTGCGAGATTAAAAACCTGAACTCTTTCCGCTTTCTGGAAGAGGCGATCAATTATGAAGTACGGCGTCAGATTGAATTGATCGAGGATGGCGGCAGCGTGGTTCAGGAAACCCGGCTGTACGATCCTGATAAAAAAGAAACACGCTCGATGCGCAGCAAGGAAGATGCGATGGACTATCGCTACTTCCCCGATCCGGATTTACCGCCGCTGATGATCGCGCAGGAATGGATAGACCGCGTAAAAGCATCGCTGCCGGAATTGCCGGGCGCGATGCGCGACCGTTTCGTCAATGATTACCAACTGTCCGAATATGACGCCATGGTGCTGACGCAGTCGAAAGCAATGGCTGCTTACTTCGAGGCGGTAGTCGCTGCAGCGGGCAAGGAGCAGGCAAAGCCGGCAGCGAACTGGTTGATGGGCGATGTCTCGTCCACGCTCAACCGCGAAGGTATCGATATCGCCTCGTCACCGGTCAGCGCAGAGCAATTCTCGTTACTGCTCAAGCGTATTGCCGATGGCACGATCTCAAACAAGATCGCGAAAGAAGTATTCGCCGCGATGTGGGAGGCCAAGTCGTCGTCTGCCGCACTGGCTGATGAGCTTATCGAATCGAAAGGCTTGAAGCAGATTTCGGATTCCGGTGCACTCGAGAAAATCGTTGACGAGGTACTCGCTGCGAATGCCAAGTCTGTCGAGGAATACAGAGCTGGTAAAGAGAAAGCTTTCAACGCGCTGATTGGTCAGGCAATGAAAGCAAGTAAAGGCAAGGCGAATCCGGCGCAGCTGACGGAGCTGTTGAAGAAAAAACTCGGCTAAATTACCGCGCTATCGCCTACGCAACGCCGTAGCGCTCGCGATATGCCGCTACTGCCGGCTTGAACTGCGCCAGCTCCGCACTTGCACCCGGTGCGGACAGGTAAGTAAACAGATCGGTCAGATTCGCGATCGGGATCACCGGCATGCCATAGCTTTGCTCGACTTCCTGCACCGCCGACAGCTGCGACAGCGCACCCTCGGCCCCGCTCTTTTCCATGCGGTCGAGTGCGATAAGCACCGCGCACGGCGTCGCGCCGTGGTGGCGGATCATGTGCACCGACTCGCGCACTGACGTACCGGCAGAGATCACATCATCAATGATCACCACGCGGCCCTCGAGCTTGGCGCCGACAATGGTGCCGCCTTCACCATGATCTTTCGCTTCTTTACGGTTGTAGGCAAAAGATACGTTGCGACCTTTCGCGGCTAGCGCGACGGCTGTAGCCGATGCCAAGGTAATGCCCTTATAGGCCGGGCCAAACAGCATATCGAACCCGACACCCGAGTCGATCAAGGTCTGCGCGTAAAACTCGGCCAGCTTGCCAAGGCGCGCGCCGTCGCTGAACAAACCTGCGTTAAAAAAATACGGCGAGTGGCGACCGGCCTTGGTGACAAACTCACCAAAGCGAAGTACGCCGGCATTGACGGAAAATTCAATGAATTGCTGACGAAGCGTGCTCATAGACCTACTCGGTTGGATAATCGGTACATTGTAGCGCGCAGCGGCATGCGCTCAGCCTGCGTTATGCTCTGCCCTTCGCACGCCAAAATCGCACCACGCTCATGAAGATTATCTCCGCTAACTTGAATGGCATACGTTCGGCCGCCAAGAAAAACTTTTTCGACTGGATGGCCAAACAAGATGCGGACTTCGTCTGCGTACAAGAGTTAAAAGCGCAGCAAGCCGATATGACGCCTGAATTCTTGTCGCCCCATGGATTTCACGGCAATTTCCACTATGCAGAGAAAAAAGGATATTCGGGCACTGGCGTCTATAGCCGCATGAAACCTAGCAAGGTGACTATCGGCTTTGGCAACGAAGAGTTCGATGCTGAAGGGCGATATGTACAGTGCGACTTCGATAATCTATCAATCATTTCGCTGTACAGCCCCTCGGGCTCGTCGAGCGATGAACGCCAGCAGGCGAAGTTTCGATTCATGGACGCATTTTTGCCCCACCTAGAAGTTTTACGAAATTCCGGACGCGAGTTTGTGATCTGTGGCGATTGGAATATCGCGCACAAAGAAATCGATCTGAAAAACTGGAAGAGCAACCAAAAAAATTCGGGTTTCCTGCCGGAAGAGCGTGCATGGATGACGAAGCTATTCGACGAGCTGGGCTGGCGCGACGTGTACCGACAACTGCATCCAGACACTACGGGCGAGGCCTATACTTGGTGGAGTAATCGCGGACAAGCATGGGCCAACAATGTCGGCTGGCGCATTGACTATCACGTCGCCACACCGGGCATTACCGCCAGCGCGAAAACTGCGGCGGTGTACAAAGAGGAGCGGTTTTCAGATCATGCGCCGCTATCGATTGTGTATGATTTTCCTGCCTGATCAGCCAAAGAACCAGTAGCACACCGCAATCGAGGCGACCACCCCCGCAAAATCTGCCAGCAGCGCACAGGTCACTGCATAGCGTGCACGCTGTATGCCAACCGCGCCAAAGTAAACTGCCAGTACATAAAATGTTGTCTCGGTGCTGCCTTGCATCGTCGCCGCGAGTAAGGCTGGGAAGCTATCGACGCCATGTGCGCTCATGGTCTCGATCATCATGGCGCGCGCGGCACTGCCAGAGAAGGGCTTGACCAGTGCGACGGGTAGCGCGTCGACGAAACGCGTATCCCAGGTCATCCACTCCACCAGATATCGGATACCACTCAACAAGGCCTCCAATGCGCCGGATGCGCGCAGGATGCCGACGGCACACAACATGGCCACGAGATACGGCAATAGATTCTTGGCGACCTCAAAGCCTTCGCGCGCACCATCGACAAAAGCTTCAAATATCGGAACACGGCGCAGCGCCCCTACCAGCACGAACAACATCACTAGACTGAACAGCACCGCGTTACCGAGCGTGGAAGAAACCGAAGCAATCGCTGCCACCGATAACGTGGACAGCAACGCGATACCGCCGCCGAGCAATAAGGCGGTACCCAACATCCAGCCGAGTACGACTGGATCTCGCAGCCGTAGTCGCTGCATGAGAGCGACCGATAAAAAGCCCGCCAGCGTTGAGGCCGCGGTTGCCAACAGAATCGGTAAAAAGACAAGGGTTGGATCAGGCGCGCCCTGCTGCGCGCGATACATGAAGATCGTCACCGGCAGTAGCGTGAGCGATGAAGCATTCAGCACCAGAAAAAGAATTTGCGCGTCGCTCGCCACATCGGGTTGTGGATTGAGCGTTTGCAACTCGCGCATCGCCTTCAAGCCGATCGGTGTCGCGGCATTGTCGAGACCAAGTGCGTTCGCAGTGAAATTCAGGGTGATCAGTCCAAGGGCGGGGTGGCCGCTGGGCACACCCGGCATCAGCCGCGCAAACAAAGGCGATAACCAGCGGGCCAGTGTTTGTACCAGCATCGCTTTTTCTGCAATTTTGAGAAAACCCAGCCACAAGCTCAGCGTGCCAAACAGCAGCAGCATGACCTCCACCGACAACTTCGCCATGGCGAACAAGCTGTCGACCATCGCCGAGTACACCGCAACGTCACCGGCCAGCGTGCGCCACAGCGCGCTTAAGGCAGCAGCGAGAAAAAATCCCAGCCAGAGTGAATTCAGCATGGAAGCGCTTTATGCTTCGCGCGGTCTCTCATTCCATGGCGCTATCTTTGGCAATAACAACATGCCCGGTATCGCCAATGCAAAGCAGATCAGGAAAAAAACAAACCAACCGGTTTCTGCCACCATGAAGCCAGTGAGTGCATTGAAGAAGGTACGCGGCACAGCAGCGAGGCTGGTGAAGAGTGCGAACTGCGTCGCGGTGTAGCGCTGGTCGGTGGTGGTCGCGATATAGCCGGTAAATGCGGCTGTGCCCAAACCAACCGCGAAGGCCTCCAAGCCAATCACCAAGCCCAGTAATACGGTGTTGGGTTCCGCAGCGACGAGTGCGGGGTCGGCAACCGGGCCGGAACCCAAGCCGACTTGCGCCAACAAGGCAAAACCCAAAATCGCGACAGCTTGCAGCACGCCGAAAATCCATAGGCCGCGATTCACACCTGTCTTTTCCAACCATATCGCACCCAGAATGCCACCCGCCAAGCTGGCCCAAAGACCCGCATTTTTTGCAACCAATCCAATTTGCGTACGAGTAAAGCCAAGCTCCATGTAGAAGGGCGTGGCGAGCGCGGTGGCCATCGAATCACCAAGCTTGTACAAAAAAATAAACGCCAGAATTAGGAGTGCATGCGACCAGCCGCTGCGCTGTATGAATTCACGAAACGGTTCAACCACAGCCTCTCGCAAGGTACGTGGCGGCGTACCGTAAATAGCAGGCTCGCTAATCAACAGTGTGGTGAGGATGCCCGGCAACATGAATAAAGCGGTAATGCCGAACACCATCTGCCAACTCATGAAGTCGGACAGAATGAGCGACAGTGACCCCGGTATCAAGGTAGAGAGCTTGTAGGCATTTACGAAAAGCGCTGTACCTGATCCCTGCTCCTGCTCGGTGAGCAACTCGCGTCGGTAGGCATCCACCACGATGTCCTGACTGGCCGACAAGAATGCCACCACACCTGCGAGCGCGACGATGGCCGTTAACTCATGCTGTGGCGAGTAAAATCCAAAACTGCCGACCGCGACCAATAGCGCGACCTGAGTGACCAACATCCAGCCGCGACGACGCCCGAGCAGCGGGATATTGAAGCGGTCCATCAGCGGCGACCAGAGGAATTTCCAGGTATACGGAAAACCCACCAAGGCGAACAGGCCGATCGCTTTCAGATCAACTTGCTCTGCCTTCAGCCAAGCAGCCAACAGGTTGTAGAGCAAAAAAAGCGGCAGGCCAGAGCTGAAACCCAACATGACACAGATGGCCATCTTGCGATTAGTGTAGCGACGCCAGCCGAGCGGATGTGGCGTTGGGTGCTCTGCGCTTGAATCACTCATGCTTGGGGACCGCTGCGCGGGAGGTAGTACATCGGTGACTTGATCGATTCAGATTGCGGCATCATCGCTTACGCAGCCGGAATACTGCCAGACTGCCACGCCAGTGCGGCAGAAAACTCACGGGGTCGCCATCTTCGCTGAGCGCGACAAAATCTATCACCTCCAAACCAACTTCGCGCGACAAGTCTTCAAAGTCGCTAATGGTGGCACAGCGTAGATTCGGTGTGTCGTACCACTGGAAGGGCAAGCTCTCGGAGATCGGCATACGCCCCATTAATAAAGACAAACGGTGCGGCCAATGCGCAAAATTCGGAAACGACACAATCGCTTCGCGACCAACACGGGCAATATCACGCAGCGTTTCTTCAACATGTTTCATCATCTGCAGAGCTGACAGACAGAGCACGGTATCGAATGCATTATCCGCAAACATCGCGAGCCCATCTTCCAAGTTTTGCTGAATCACATGGACGTCACGTTGGACGCAGCGTGGGATTTTTTCATCATCGATTTCAACACCATAGCCTGTGCATTGCTTTTGGCGTTGTAGATATTCGAGCATGGCGCCATCACCGCAACCCAAATCCAACACCCGCGACGCAGGCGTTACCCAGTGCGCGATAAAGGCAAGGTCGGCACGCAAGCCACTAACGGATGGCGTGATCATGCGGCTTCTCCCAGTGCCACCGGCGTTGGCAATGTCGCGCCAAGCTGATGCCAGATCTTGTCGTAGTAGGCGCGTACGACACCCATGTAGCGCGCATCATCCAGTAGAAACGCATCATGGCCGTGAGGCGCATCAATCTCGGCATAGGTGACACGGCGCTGGTTTTTTACCAAAGCTTGAACAATCTCCCGACTGCGATCAGGCGCGAAGCGCCAGTCGGTGCTGAATGACACCACCAAAAACTCTGCCTGAGTATTCGCCAATGCAGCGGCAAGGTCGCCACCATGCGTACGTGCAGGATCGAAGTAATCCAATGCCTTGGTAATCAATAGGTAGGTATTGGCATCGAAATACTCGGAAAATTTATCGCCTTGATAGCGCAAATATGACTCGATCTCGAAATCAACGCCAAAGCCGAATTGGTAGTCGTCATTGCGCAGATCGCGGCCAAACTTTTCGGCCATATCGTCGTTCGACAGGTAAGTAATATGACCAATCATGCGCGCCACGCGCAGACCGCGTTTGGGCACAACACCGTGCGCGTAAAAGTCACCGTCGTGATAATCCGGATCAGTCAAAATTGCTTGGCGCGCTACGTCATTGAACGCAATATTCTGTGCCGATAGCTTGGGGGTGGAAGCGATGACCAGACTGTGTGCAATACGGCTCGGATAGAGCACGCTCCACGCCAGCGCCTGCATACCGCCGAGTGAACCACCCATGACTGCAGCGAATTTCTGAATGCCCAGCCGATCAGCTAGCCGCGCTTGCGCGTGTACCCAATCCTCGACGGTCACCACTGGAAAACTTGCGCCGTAAGGTTTGCCGGTCGAAGGATTGGTGTGCATCGGGCCGGTGGATCCAAAGCAAGACCCCAGATTATTGACGCCGATAACAAAAAAACGGTCTGTGTCGAGCGCCTTGCCGGGGCCCACCATATTGTTCCACCAGCCCTCACTCTTGGCCTTGCCCTCGTAGCTACCGGCGACATGGTGTGAGGCATTCAAGGCGTGACAGACCAGCACCGCATTCGAGCGATCGGCATTCAAGC
>CAZLJL010000061.1:0-8521 GCA_964559785.1 uncultured Bifidobacterium sp. | reverse complement strand
CCGTGTGCGCATCTGACGAAGTTGCCATCGCGCGGCCATCGGATTGCAGCAACGGACCGCCGCCTGTGTGTACTTGATTAGGTTTTCCCGGATTAGCGACAGCGTCTTCGATTTTCAGTCGCCATGGCAAAGCATTGGGTGCCTGCCCTATGAAGGTGGTCTCACCGCTATCAATCAGCGCATGACGAATTCCGTTGTTACGCAGCACCTCGCGCGCACGATCAGACGCATATCCCTGCGCCACACCGTTCAGCGACAGCGCGGTGCCTGGCGCATTCAAGCGCACCGATGTCGGAGTTAGCTCTAGGGCACGCAGGTTCACCAAACGCTGCGCGCGCTCGACCTCTTTTGACGATGGCAAACGATGCGCCTCGGTTGCTTGCGACCAGATCTGCCAAAGAGGCTGCATGCTGATGTCGAAGCTACCTGCGCTCTTAGTGCCAATCTGCTGTGACAACCTGAGCACTGATAACAGTTCACGGTCTGCATGCTCAAGCCTGCCAGTACGGTTGAGACGACTAATCGAACTCTCTGCATCAAACAGACTCATTTGTCGCTCGACATGTCGAATCGCCTTGACTGCAGCGTTTAGCGCTGCTTCTAACTGATCGGCATTCTCATGCGCGGCCTTGATCCATAGTGTGGTGCCAAAACCCAGCAGCGCACGCTCGCGCCAGACCAGCTTCCCGGCAGCAGCTGCGCGATCTGTAGCCCAAGCCTTGGCCAGTAGGCCGTTCGATAGCCCTACACCAAATAAACCCCATCCCCATACCAGACACTGACGACGCTTCATGTTGACTCCACTTTTAACTGCATTGGTATCACGCGATGTTCGCGTTTCCGCTCCTGAATCAGCGGCAAGCAACGCTGATCATCCTGATAAATTGAGACGCAATCCAGGCACTGAAAACACTCACTGTATTGAATCTGACCAGATGGCGCGATCGCCTGATACTCGCAACGATGCCGGCATGATTGGCAAGGCGTGCCGCAAGCATCACGACGGGGTATCCATGACCAGCGCTGCATAAAATTCACCGCTGCCAGAGCCGCCCCCAGCGGGCAAATATACCGACAATAGCCTCGGTATAAAAACAACCCAAACCCCAAACAAATGACTGCCCACATGATATACGGCCAGTCGCGCACAAAGTGAAAGCTAATCGCGGTCTCGAAGGGCTCAACTTTGACCGCCATTTCCGAGAATGATGGCGCAACGAAAATCGAGCCAATAATCGTCGCAAGCACGACATATTTAATCAGTTTTAGCTTGGCATCCACGGCCGCGCGTAAACGCCGCTGATGGAGTCCGATGCGGTTGGCTATCAGGCTAACTAATTCTTGTAGCGCACCAAACGGACACAGCCAACCACAGAATGTCGCCCTGCCCCATACAAATAAAGTAGCACCCGTGAATAGCCACAGGATCACACTCATGGGATCACTCAGCAGGAAGCTTAAATCACCACCACCGCGTAAAGACTCCAGCGCTGCGGTGATGTTAATAATGGTGAGCTGGCCCTGCGCCGTCCAGCCGATAAAGCCGAGCGTGAAGATCAGATAAGCCACCCGGAAAATCTGCAGACGGCGCGATGTCGCACTGGTGCGTTGCTGACGGATCAAGGCAAACGTCAGCACCAACAACCCTGCCACCAGCACCAATACCTCAATCCAACGATTCAGCCAAATACGCATCCAATCAATCGAGCTAAGGTCGGTATCCAGCACGTCATAGAAGTTGGCGCGCCAACCATAAAAGTCATACTGCAACGGGAATTCGCGGCGCTCGATTTTATTGAGAATCTGGTTAGTACCGAAGCGTCGTCCCAACCGAAACGAGAGGTCGAATGGCTGTTCCGGGTCGAGTGGCGTCGCCTTGTCGATCACTAAAAAATAGGCTTTGACGTTTTTAGGGTAGGCGGGAACTTTCAGCTGCTTGTCATACGGGATGATGCTGAACTTGATCGGCTTGCCGTGTTGGCGTAATTCGAAGGGCGCATCATCCGGCACGCGCAGCGCGGCATCTGTCGCGGTAGTAAGCGGCCCGGTCTCGGTGACGAGTATCGCTTGTGATTTACGACGACTGGTATTCAGGTAACGCCAACCTTCGCCATCCAGCAAGTTACGCCCGATAGAGGGAATACCAAGCAGTGCAGTATGCAGTATTAATGCTGGCGCGTTATCGGCAATGCCTTCTAATTTGCCGCCACCGGGTTCATTGATATTGCTATAGGCTTTGCGAATATCTTCCGGTGTAATGATCGTGGTCTGCACCATGCCACGCCAGAGCAGATCATCCCAGCTCAGTGGCTGGAAACTTTCGCGTGTGCTGCGTCTACGCGCCGCAGCGCTGGCAGCGATACTTGCATCGAGTTTTGCGACAGCGACCTTGGCCGCCGACCCAAAAATAGAGCGATCAATCGCTTTGGTCGTTACCGTGCCATGGCTGACACCCTGCAAATCAGCCGATTGATCATCACGCCGCGTCTGCGAACGGTAATCATGAATCCGCACTGTGTGTTGCAAGGTCAAGTCGGTGTACTGCGCCGTAAATACGCCTAGCCGCTTGGTACCGGTCGGATTATTAAAGAAGGGCTCTTTATGGTCGACCAGGCGCAGATCGATAAATGCGCCGGTCAAATCCATCGCTACCAGTACATCAATCGGCTTGCCGCTATAACCTCGCACCGGCTCGAAATCGAGTGACTCGAATGCATAGCCCTTCAACTCCGGCTTGCCGCCAGCATCGCCACCCTTGGCAAACAAGGGATAGACCGGCATATCGGTTTGCATCTCACCAACGATGAACTGACCGTCGAGCAGCTTGTCGATATCGTCGCGGGTTAATAAAGCTGCCTGCGCGGGTTGCAGCGCATTGAGTAGAAATAGGCCAAGGGCAGCGAGTACAAGGAGGCCCTGTTTGATTGAAGCGCTCGCGCGATAAGCAGGTGGGACACCGGCTGCTGGCAAGATCAGGCGGCATAAATCGCACTGCCACCTGAACCAGTCGGTGCTCAGAATACGGGCGCTCATGAGCAGCCTCGACGAGGCATTAGCAACAAGAATCTCCCCCTCTGCCCTGCTCACGACGCCGTCTTGATGGCGAATCGCCAGCGGACTTATCTTTTTATTTTCTCTACAAAAGCTGACATTTTTGCCAACTTGTCATCACGCTCCTTTACATCTAAAAATGTGACGACAGGAAACAAATTTATCACGAACATCCGCATGTGCAAATCAATACAGGGCACTCCGACACAGGTAGAGTTTTAAAATAGGCAACAATACTTCGCGACGAGGATTCCCTCGCGCTTGTTTGAGTGCGTCAAGAATTTGTCAGCCAGGGGGATTAGGCTGGCCTTGGGACGATCGGATTTTTCAGCAGTTACGCAGGGTTCAACCACTCACGGGAGTAAGCCAAATGAAGAAAAACACAAATGCAGCATAGCTATACGTCATGAACTAACAATGTATCTGTCGTTTGATTGTGTGACCAGTTAACTTATCCTGTGCGGATAAACCTTACATAAAGGAGTGATGATGGGATTGCATCTTGGTGATATCGCGCCGGACTTTGAACAAGATTCATCGATCGGGCCGATCAAATTCCACGAATGGGCCGGCGATTCATGGGTCGTCTTATTCTCGCACCCCGCCGACTTCACGCCGGTGTGCACCACCGAGCTAGGCCTTACAGCAAAGCTGAAGCCAGAGTTTGATAAACGTAATGTCAAGGCCGTAGCACTATCGGTTGACCCTGCCGACAAGCACCGCACCTGGATATCGGATATCGAAGAAACCCAGCAAACTGTCGTTGGCTTCCCGATCATCGCGGATGCCGACCGCAAGGTGTCTACACTGTATGACATGATCCATCCGAACCAGTCGGAGACTGCCACTGTTCGGTCTTTATTCGTCATCGACCCAAAGAAAAAAATCAGGCTGACCATCACCTACCCGATGAGCACTGGCAGGAATTTCGATGAGGTGTTGCGGGTCATCGATGCATTGCAGCTGACCGATGGTTACACGGTAGCGACACCTGGCAACTGGAAAGATGGCGATGATGTGATCATCCCGCTCACCGTACAGGATGCGGACTTGATCAAGCAGAAATATCCCAAGGGGTTCCGCGCACCCAAGCCTTATTTACGGATTACACCGCAGCCGAACAAATAAGCGGTTTGGCAGCAACAAATAAAAAGCCCGTCGAATCGACGGGCTTTTTTTGGTTGGCGACTAGGGCACTGAAAAATCAATCCGCGCTATACATTGTGCTCAGGGATATCCCCCGTCCCCTGCCTCTGTTCGCGGTTAAAAGCACTATCTAAGTCACCGCCGATAATTGGCAATTCCGGTTTTGGCTCTGCAACGAGTGGTCCTTGAACCAAAATATGATGACGATCGAAGTTCGTCTGAGCGGCAGCATCACTTAACAGAGACACCTCATGACGATGCTCGACGCGTGCGAAAACAAGCTGTACGGAATGTGTTGCAGCGACATTAATCAAATCGGCTAGTTTTTCTCCATTACCAATACATGTAATGTCGATTCGAACCACGCTCGGCCGCATCAAATTGATTTGAAAAATCGCTTCATCAATGCTGGTTGCACGAGTAGCGACAGAAAAACCATTCAACTTATAGTTATCAATCACCTGAGCGAGGGCCCAGCTCTGGCTTGTTTTTACAGCAGGTAACTGAAGAATGATTTTTTCCTGAGGCAAACCAAGGCCCTTGATGATGCGGCGGAATGCCATGCCATGATTACTACCGATCGCCGTGAGCAAACGATCGTGAACATCGATCAGAACACTGGATCCTTCTTGCGCTTGTTGTCTGAAAAAATTAATGACGTGAATCGTTCTTGCCAATCGGTCTAGCTCAATCGATTCATCATCAGTCGCCCCGTTCATCAGCAGCTGCCATATGGATTGGCCACCATCAGTCGGACTGTACGAATGGGTGAATGCCTCAAAGCCAAATAGTTTTCTATCGCCGAGGCCAATAATTGCTTGAAAGACGCTAGTCAGTGAGCTACCCCGAAATCGCCCCTGGACCCGACCAAACTCATCCACCCAGAGTTTCTCGTCCCCCTGTTTTCTAAGTTGCAATCGCTCCAGATACGCTTCTAGTGCTTGGAACTTCATGGACCTTCCCCGGCTAGGTTTTCGATTGACTGCCTAGCCTAACTCTACTGCGTCTCCAGGGGACCGCCAAAGAACTTTTTCGGGAATGCTTGCTCAGTTTCTGTCGGCCGACGGCGTCAAGCCGGGCCTACTGGGCGGTAGCAGTGCGATGTACCGCATATTTCCGTGAGATACAGCCGATCACCCAGACTCAGCTGCCATCTCTCGGAACGACCAGAATTAGCGATACACCCTGTTTCAACTAGCCTGTCCGCCAATCTGGTCTGCCTTGGCGAGCAGTGCCTCGGCCATACGGATACTGGCGATATCGATCATGCGGCCATCCAGACTGACGGCGCCCTTACCCGCCTTGGCTGCCTCGTCCATCGCTTGCATGATGCGTCGGGCACGCGTGACTTCTGCCTCGGAAGGTGTGTAGACCTGATTCGCCAATTCGATTTGCGATGGGTGAATCGCCCACTTACCCTCATAGCCCAATACCGCAGCGCGATTCGCCGCCGCCAGATAACCATCTGTATCACTGAAATCACCAAACGGGCCATCGATCGGACGCAGGCCGTAGGCACGGCACGCCACCATCATGCGTGTTTGCGCTGCATGCCAAGGGTCGGTCCAGAAGTATTCGCGATTACCATCGGCATCGCGATCAGTCAGCACGCCAGAATCTTTGTTGACGCCACCAATCACGGTCGTACGCGCACGGGTCGATGCAGCGTAATCCGCCACGCCGAAGGACATGGCTTCCAAGCGCTTACTGGATTGTGCGATTGCTTCCACATTCGCCATGCCCAGCGCGGTTTCGATCAGCACTTCAAAGCCAATGCGCTTGGTACGTCCCATTGCAGTTTCAATCTGGGTCACCATCATATCGATGGCATACACATCCGCCGCAGTACCGACTTTCGGAATCAGGATCATGTCGAGGCGCGGGCAGGCTTCGACGATATCCACTACGTCGCGATACATGTAGTGCGTATCCAGACCATTGATACGCACCATCATGGTTTTGCGACCCCAGTCGATGTCATTCAGACCCTGGATGATGTTTTTACGGGCCTGCGCCTTGTCATCCGGTGCAACCGCATCTTCGACGTCCAGAAACACGATATCTGCCGCGGACTTGGCCGCTTTTTCGAACATGGCTGGATTGGAACCGGGTACCGCTAGTTCAGAGCGATGTAGCCGCGCAGTCGCCTGCTCGATAATGGTGAAGCTCATGACACCTCCTTGGTTAATTATCCTGTCCAACCGAGACCGGCTGCGGCGCAGTTGATAGAGGTCAGTAATGCCTCGCGCACGTCGCTACCACCCTGCCCCTCGCGCAGCTGACGCAATAGTTGCACCTGCTCGCGGCTCACATGATTGAGTGTCTCGAGTCGACGCGACAAGCGCCGCATGAATTGCGGGAAGCGCTCGCCGAGTACCGTCTCACCCGAGATGGATTTCAGCATGTCGGCCGTTAACTGATACTCATGCATGATCTGTTGGAAAATTTCTTCGCGCGTACCTGGTTCCGTCACCAGATTCGCGTACTCGCGTGCGATATCGAGATTGACCTGGCATAGCGCGCGCTCCACTTCGTCCACGACGATTCGGAACAAGGGATAGTCTTTGAACATACGCTGCAGTAGCTCGAGTCCGCGCTGTCCGCGGACGTCGACGAAGGCGCGAATACCTGAGCCCACGCCATACCAACTGGTCACCATATGCCGGTTCTGTGTCCAGGCAAATACCCAAGGAATAGCGCGCAAGTCGGCCAGTGTTTGTGCCTGCGTACGACGCGCTGGACGCGAGCCGATATTCAGCATCGATAGCTCTTCCAGCGGCGACGAGCCCTGCAGGTAGGCCAGCATATCCGGGCGCTCCATCAGCTTGCGATACGCCGTCCAGGAGGTACCAGACAAAGCCTCCATCGCCTCTTCATACTCATGCAAAGGGAGCTTTTCTGCTGCTTGCTGGGACAGCAGCACGTGGCTGAGTACCGAGGCACCGAGCAATTCAGTTTGGTAGAGCGCGGTACCTCGGTTGGCGTATTTGAGCGATACCACCTCGCCCTGATCCGTCAGGCGGAACATGCCACGAATGGTGCCCGCAGGCGTTGCCTCAATTGCCCGACCGGTAGGTACGCCACCACGACTCACCGAGCCACCACGCCCGTGAAAGAAGCTGATGGAAATACCGAACTCTTGACCGACCCGCACCATTTGGCGCTGCGCCTTGGCCAACTCCCAATTCGCAGCGAAATAACCACCGTCTTTATTGGAGTCGGAGTAACCGACCATCACCTCTTGAACTTTGCGCTGTCTCGCCAAACTACGCTGCACAACAGGCACAGAGAGTAGTTCGCGCAAGATCGTTGGTGCCCGACGCAGGTCGGGGATAGTTTCCAACAGCGGCACTACGGGCAGCGTACAACCCTCCATGCCCGCGCTGTCGGCAAAGAGGCCAGCCTCTTTAGCCAGCAGATAGACGCCCAGCACATCAGTGGCGCTGTGGGTCATTGACAAGATCAGGGCACCAAATGCCTCCCGATCAATAGTCTGACGTAGCTCTGCAATCACCCGGAAGGTGTCGAGGGTTTCGCGCGCTTCAGCGGACAGATCGGCATCTTTACGCACCACACCGCGCGGCGTCGATAACTCGTTGAGGATCCAGCGCTTCCATTCCTCAGAATCAGGCGCCGGCGCTTCCGCACCTTGACTGCGGCGGTACAGTTCCGCCAGCGTTTGATTAATGCGTATCGTGTTCTCACGAATATCGAGACGCACTGTCGAAAAGCGGAAAATGCCCACCTCGCGCAAGAACGGTAGTAGCAGTGAATCGGCAATATTGACGACACCCGCTTTACGCAGCGCGGTATCCATGAACTCGACATCTTGAATCAGCGCATCCGCCGATCGATAGCCTGAGTCTGAATCCGGTAACTCACGATTTGCTGAATCTTCCAGCGTCGTCATTAACTTGAGTCGCATGTAACCCAAAAATTGACGGAAGATTTCGCCGGGATTGCGATCTGCCAAGTTACGTGCAGCAGGCATCCTGTCCAGACATTCGCCGACGTATCGTACAAACTCATCCGGAATATTGAGTGAGCGCTCTGAGATGCTCAGCAAGCGAATCAGTGCAGATACACGATCGATATAACGTCGCAAGACGGCTTCGCGGGTTTCCCATAATGAGCGACGCGTGACTTCACTGGTGACATAAGGATTACCATCGCGATCACCACCGACCCATGAACCAAAACTGATCAATGCCGGTGTCTCAAGTTCATGCTCAGGAAAATGACGCCGAAACTCGGTTTCGATTTTTGCCATCACCTGCGGCACCACGTCGTACAAGTTCTCCTGGAAAAAATACAAACTCCAGGC
>CAZLJL010000060.1:0-8608 GCA_964559785.1 uncultured Bifidobacterium sp. | reverse complement strand
TGGATGTGGTTGATGCAGTTGATTTGGTTGATACCGTTGATTTGGTTGATGCAGTTGATTTGGTTGATGCAGTTGATGTGGTTGATGTGGTTGATGCAGTGGATGTGGTTGATGCAGTTGATGATGAGATGGGTGAGAATGGCTGATCACTTGAAAGCCGATAAGCTCGATGAGGAGCGATTGGCGTACCATATTTTTCTATGTTAGTTAGTTTTGCAAAAATATCAATCTCTAGCAGATCAGCTGCCAACTGCGATTCCTCTATATGAAATTTTGCAACAGCTTCTAGTTGCTTGATGACTGGCGATTTGCTATCGATCGTTTTAGCAATGTTTAACCAATCCTGATACAAGCTATCAGCGGTAATTTTTTTATCCGATAAAGCGTAGTCATTGTTATATGATTTAATGGCTGCCAGCATGTCGTTTGATAATTTATCAGGCAATAAATCTTTTATACATTGCTTGAATAATTGGCTCATCTCGGACCTACGCTGACGGGTAGGACTATTCGTTTCTCCTAAAGTTGGACGTGTAAAAGATGTAATTTTTTTCTGCAACTTTTGTTCATCTTTCCCCTGCTCTGCCTGGCGATCAGATCTTGGTTTGAATTGTGTAGTCCGTCGTTTTTTCATCAACTCAACGATATCGTCTGGTGCGCTAGCTATTGATTCCGCCAAGAATTCGGGTGCTGAAATAGCGAATGCACTATGAAGCGCATTGATTATGTGGCTGACCGCATAGTCAGACTCTAAATTTCCACTCGCCGTAAAACACTCTTTCTGCACCAGCGGAACAAGAAATGCATCGACGAGTACGCTTGCTATCCACTCTTTCCGCGATCGCAGGAATTCCTCGTGGCTCATTCTGGCACCCTTGTCATTAGACAGAAGAATTCGTATCCGACGCTGATCTAACACCTTCAGGAAAAATTTTAAGGAATCCGGCAATCGTAGCTTTGAGCCCTCACCTGAAATATTAAAGAATGCCCCGGCAAAGCTTGCTGCCAATATTGCTAACATACCGTCAGTTTCTTTTTCTCTTGCGGAATCTTGTGCTGATGAAGGATCACGCCCTTGGAAATAGGCAATCTTAATTTTTACGATAATTTGTTTTGCAATGTCCCAAGCTTCTGATTTTTTTACATCGTTGCCGAATAAATTTGTTATCAACGCATCGACGCGTACTTTTACATCTGCTTGCTTTCCATAATGCCGTTGCAAGTTGATAGTAGCTTGACTCAAACTGATCTCATCATCTAATCTGATTTGCTTGTGCAAACGCGTTTTTTCTAATAGGTCAGCTAGATCGCTTGCGAGTTGCTGCTCAGTAGTCAAGGGTTTGGGTGCTATTTTCATCGGCTTGGACTGCATCTTCGCCAATGAAGAGTGATCGTTCGTAGGTATGCTGGTGTCGTTGGTAGGCGCCGATGGCCGAATAATCACCGGATTAGAAATGCTGCGCTGTCTGGCAGTCAACTTCTGACGAACGATGGGCGGTTTTAATTGCTTGGGTTGTGCCGGATTGCCATCCTTTTTCTTTTGTGATGTACTCAGCTGGCTAGAACTCGATGCGGAGTCGTTGTCTTTACTTTGAGCTTCTACTGTTTTAGATTTTTCTCCAGTATCTGAATTGTTTTTTTTATCATTGAATGCTGGCGCTGGAATATTTGGAAGCGAAGGTGTGCTAGTGATTGACATGAGAACCTCATTTCGATGGCCAAAGGAAAGCTGGCCAATGGGTAACTCTTGTGATGTAGTAGTTCTCGATTTTCTGAATGGTCTTTATCACTATATTTTTCAGAGATACAGCAAGATACAGGCATGTAATCAGCAAAAATCCCGACTATCTGTCTGTAGCGTTCCTAGTAGCGCGGTCAGATCAACTAGCCGTTTAGCGATCAAATGATTCACACTATTACTCGTTTGCCATATTCCATAGACCGCCAGTAGCGATGATTGCAGTAGCTCTTGGCGTTGACGCTCAACGAGCGCAGGCCAAACGATCACATTCACCGTGCCGGTTTCATCTTCCAGCGTCACAAATACCGTGCCCTTTGCGGTTGCTGGTCTTTGTCTTACGGTGACTATGCCGCAAGCGCGTGCGATTTGACCATTCTTGCATTGGGCGAGCATATCTGCCGATAGAAGGCGGCGCTGATGCAGATGCGCTCGAAGTAATGCGAGTGGATGACGTCCTAATGTCAATCCGATTGATCGATAATCAGCAACTATCTGCTGTGCTTCGCTCGGTGCTGGAAGTTGGACCGGATCTGCAGTGGTGAAGCTTGTTTTCAATAAACCTTTGCCGGGTGCTGCGACGACGGCATGCCATAAGGCCTCGCGCCGATGACCGGCAATCGATTGCAATGCATTAGCGGCTGCTAATGCCTGCAAGTCGGCAGATGACAGTCCTGCGCGCAGCCCGAGATCATTCAGATCGCTGAACGCTTTGACTGCGCGTGCCTCTTCAATGCGCCAGCCCGATGACTGCGTCAGGCCATGCACCATGTTGAATCCGAGCCTCACGGCAGGCGACTGACCAGAACCTGCTTCTAGTCTCGCTTCCCACTCGCTGTGCATCACATCGACAGCATGTACCTCGACGCCATGACGTCGTGCATCTTGTACTAATTGCGATGGCGAATAAAAACCCATCGGCTGGCTGTTCAGCAGTGCTGCCAGAAAAGCAGCGGGATGATGACGCTTCATCCAGGCGCTGGCATAGGCCAGTAGCGCGAAGCTCGCTGCATGGCTCTCGGGAAAGCCATATTCTGCAAAGCCTTCGATCTGGCTGAACAAGGCCTCGGCAAATTCCAGCGGATAACCGCGCGCTAGCATGCCGTTGATGAGCTTGTCGTGGAATTTTTCCAGGCCGCCTTTACGCTTCCAGGCCGCCATCGCGCGCCTTAGCTGATCGGCCTCGCCAGCACTAAAGCCCGCCGCCAGCATCGCCAGCTGCATCACCTGTTCCTGAAAAATCGGCACGCCGAGTGTGCGTGATAATGCAGCCTTCACGTCTTCACTCGGATAACTTATTGGCTCACTGCCCTGCCGCCGACGCAAGTAAGGGTGGATCATGCCGCCCTGTATGGGTCCCGGTCGAATGATGGCGACTTCGATCACCAAGTCGTAGAAGGTACGTGGCTTTAATCGCGGCAGCATACTCATTTGCGCACGACTCTCGATCTGAAACACACCCACCGTATCGGCGCGGCTGATCATGTCATAGGTAGCACCGTCTTCTGCCGGGATGTCGGCGAGTTCGAAGGGCTCGCCCTGCTGCTGGCTAATGAATGCCAATCCACGCCGTAGCGCGGACAGCATGCCGAGCGCGAGGATATCGATCTTCAGCAGACCAAGTGCATCGAGATCATCTTTATCCCACTGCACTACACTGCGACCTTGCATCGCCGCTTTCTCGATGGGTACCAGTCGCGAGAGTTTGTCGCGCGCAATCACAAAACCACCCGGATGCTGCGACAAATGACGCGGAAAGCCCATCAACTCAAGCGCGATCTGGTGCCAGTGCTGAGCGATCGGTGCATCTGGGTCCAGCCCGCAGTCGCTGAAGCGCTGGCGCAGGTTTTCTTTTTGATCCCACCAATGCTGTGATTTTGCGAGCTGGTCAATGATTTGTGTATCGATACCCAGCGCCTTGCCCGCATCACGGATTGCACTGCGCGGTCGATAGCTGATGACGACACCTGTCAGAGCGGCGCGCTCGCGGCCGTATTTCTCGTAGATATATTGGATCACCTCTTCACGTCGCTGGTGCTCGAAATCGACATCAATATCCGGCGGCTCGTTACGCTCTTTCGAAATGAAACGCTCAAATAGCAGATTGCCGCGTGCCGGATCAACCTCAGTGATACCGAGGCAGTAACAGACTGCCGAATTCGCTGCCGAACCACGCCCCTGGCACAAGATGTGACGACCTTTAGCAAACGACACGATGTCATACACCGTCAGGAAATAGGGCTCATAGCGCATCTCGCCAATGAGTTGCAGCTCATGCTCCAGCTGTTGCTGTACGTCGGGTGGTATGCCATGCGGGAAACGCTGGTGCGCACCGATCCAGGTCTGCTGGCGTAGATAGCTCGAGGGGGTATGGCCTGCAGGCACTAGCTCGTCGGGATATTCATAGCGTAGCTGATCAAGCGAAAAATCACATTGCGCAGCAATGGCAAGCGTCTCGGACAGCGTATCGAGTGGATACATATTCGCCAGTCGCAACCGTGAGCGCAGGTGCTGCTCGGCGTTGGCGAATAATCCACGACCGCACTGTGCGACAGGCTTGCTGAGACGGATCGCACTCAACACATCTTGTAGACGTTTGCGTGAGCGTAGGTGCATGCAGACATCACCGGTCGCCACCACTCGCACGCCCTGCTCGTCACCGATCTGCTGTACGGTACGTTTGTGCTGCTCGTCATTGCCACGGTAGAGTAAGGTCAGCGCCAGCCGAGCGCGCGACCCGAACACTTGGCGCATCCAGCGACACTGCTGTCGTAATACATCCGGGTCGATGCAGTAGTTTGGCGCCAGTAGCACAATGCAATTCGGCAGACCCTGCAGAGATAAAAATTCTGGTAGCGGCTGTGTGAAGTCAGCGGTGTGCAACAGGTAATCACCCTTGTCGACACGGCTACGCGCGAGTGTAATCAACTCACATAAGTTACCGTACCCATCGCGATTCATTGCTAGCGCGATCAGGTGTAATGCACCGCCATGCGCATCATGGATCCGAAACTGGCTACCAATAATCAGCGATAAGCCCTGCCGCTTGGCCTCGCTATGCGCGCGAACCACACCGGCGACCGAGCACTCATCGGTGATGGCTAACGCCTTATAGCCGAGTTCTGCTGCACGCGCGACCAATTGCTCCGGGTGTGAGGCGCCACGCAAAAAACTGAAGTTCGATGCGCATTGCAGCTCGGCGTAATTCGGAAGATGGGAGGGCATTATCCAAATAAACCATGTAAAAACCACCGTGCGCTACCCGCATCACGCTCGCGATAAATCCAATAGCATGCCCCCTCCTCGCCTTGCGCCACAAAGTAATCACGCAAGGCGAGTGCACCATCCCACCAGCCAGCTTCAATACGCTCTGGTCCGGACAATAAGCTGAGCGATGAGCCGTAAAACGGCCGATGCTGACGCACCACCAATGGCAACGGCTGTTCCAGTAACCAGAAAGGACGCGCTGCAGTCGGTATCTCAGTGTGCTCGATCGCACTCGCCTGATGCGCGATCTGCCACTGGTTCGCCTGCTCGGGTCGATAATCTGCGCAGGGTGCGGGCAACCGTAATGCATCAGGACCAAGCCGTGCAACCAGTAGTTCAAGCAAGCGGTGATAGTCCTGCGTACTACTAGCGGGCGTTGCGAACAGCTGCTGACTGGGTGCTACCCGCGCACTGAGTTGTGATGCATCGAGCTGTAACGCAATCACGGGTGCGATCAGTTGTAGCTGCCCCAGTTTTTCTTTTACCAGCCGCAGCAAGTGGGACTCTTCGCAGCTTGGCTCGGATAGCATCACTTCCAGCGCAGTGGGTGCCAGATTCACGCGTCCCTTTTCATGCATCAACCAGAGCACAAAACACCGAACAGCTTGTTGTCGCGCCACGAGCCAGCCACTCATTTGGGTGATCAGCCGTTGTGCCGCTAGTAGCAGCATCGGCGTCTGATCGGTGCGATACGGTAGCTCGATCACCGCCTGGAAACTTGCTGGCGCCTGCAGCCAGTCGAATAATTCCGGCGCCTCACCATAGGCGCGATCAAGCGCCTCAAGCAGCGCGGTTCGTGTCCGACGTTTTAGTCCGGTACGTGGTAGTCGACGCAAATCTGCCAATGTGCGACAACCTATGCCTTCCAGCCATTCTTGGTGCGTAACCGCCTCAGGTAAACAAGTAAAACTCAACGTATCCAGCCAGCGATGCATCGTGATCCGTTGGATTGCGCGCCGCTGTACCGTACGATGCTGCGTTCGGTGATGCAGGTGCTGTCGCGCGTAATGACGGGCGAACAACCATGCCGCCTGCGCCGTCGGTGCCATACCCATCTTGAGCGAGAAGCCGAGCCTCTGTACCGCTTTATGTATGCATCGCGAGAGTCGTTGGTGACCACCAAATAATGACAGGCTAGCGCTGATCTCCAGCACCAGACTCTGGTTATCGATTGCTGCAATCTCTGGGGTGTACTGCATCAATGCAAGCGCTACCGCATCGAATGATTGCTGCTCGCGTAGCGGATCACGCGCCTGTAGTACTACCTGCGGCGCGATACTGTGTACGCTCGTACTGCGCATACCGATCCGAACCCCCTGCTCTGCTGCCATTCGGCTCAGCGCTATCACGTGAGCGCCGTCGACGATAGCCAGCGGCAGTGGCTCAGACCAGCGCGGGTAAAGCGCCTGTAACGGTAATCGAGTCAGGATGACGGCGATCCAACAGCGCATCGCTTGCCTCGCTCGCAGAAGGGTTTAACGCTGCTGCGCGTGTATCGCGACCAGTCCAGAACAGATGAATCGGTGATGCGCATTGTGGCCCGCGACGTTTCAGAATATCGAGCTGCGCACCACCTGCCAGCGGTCGTAGCGCAATACGTAGCGGTGCGGGCGATGCGGTATCACTCGCAGAAAGCGGACGTAATAACCAGCACAAAGTATCTGACGCCTGTGCCGCCAATTGCAAACGACGCAAGGATTCATGGCGCAAAGTCTGCTGCCAGAACAGTAGCGCGCCACAGCTGCCGTTACGCAGCACTTGCTCAGCACTCCACAATGCATCGGCTTGACGCTTGGCGCGTATCCAGAGCAATCGTTGCGGGTTCAAGCCCCAGTCATGCCAAGCGGCGATATGCGGAATATGCGGCGGCTGTAGCAGCGCGATGTATCGTTCGCCGAGTGTTCGCAGTGCCGGTTGTAGCAACTGCAGTTCACCGATACCACCTTGTTGCAGCAGCAGCTCGATCAGACCGCCATGTGGCCAGCCGTGATTCGCTAATTCACGGTCGAGCGCCGCATATCCGGTCGGCGTGACATGGGCACGTGCTACCCCCATCTGGCCAGCACGCCAGACATGCGCATGCAGTGCGGTGGGAAGCGAACCGGGAAGTTCGCCGTTGCGGGGTAACAGCGACGATAGTGGCGGCGACGGCGTAGCAGCCGTCACCGTGTGGGCGGAGACGTTCATCAGTGAACCTTTAAGCTTAAGTACTGTATAAATATACAGCATTTAAGAAGGCGCTGATGAAATAAAATCAGGAATATTCTACTTTAGGTTTTAATTTTAATTCATTGATTATAATGAGTATTTTTATAAAAATAAGGCTGATCTATGCATCAGCCTGATAATTGCGGCCGTAAGCCAAGACCGCCGAACCGCCGTCGGCATTGGTCAGACTCAGGCGTGCAAATGCACGCTACCCGCGTCCATTCCTGGTAGTGGTGGTGCCTCACCGGCATCCGCTTTGCCCACGTACTGCGTCCAGGAACGTGCGATCTGTAGGAAACGCTCGATTTCTTGCTTGAGGTCTTGCAGCGTCAAGCCTTCAATGCAGACATCGGTGCTGATGATGAGCGCGCCCTGCGGCCCGGCCAAGCCGATTTTTACGCCACCACTATCGCGCCACATCAAGTTGTAGCAAAGCATGGTTTCGTAAACCCTACGCTGCTGTGCTTCAACGGCAGCGCCAAGCTCGGTCGAGATTACGACGCGTGATGGGTCGTCAGCCGGTTCGAGAATGATGATGGTTTCATCAGAAAATTGGATCGCCCAGCTAGGGTCTTCGGTTTGAACGATAGCGTCGACTTCCGGCATCGCAGGACCGATTTCTTTGATGAGGTGTTCTATTTGTTCAATGGTAGTCATAGTGTCTTGTCTCGGAAGAATAATGATTCAGTAATGACTATTGAATTTCAGGGTGGGCTGCTTTGACGTGAACGTGTGCTGGCTGTAGTAACTGCTTCATGCGCTGGAGTGTGTTGGACAATCCCTCAACCGTACCGGGTGAGCCGTATAAGGTCTTGACCGTGCTGTTCGCTGCTTGCGCTACCGGAGCGGGTTGTGCTGCGACTGCTGAAACATGGGTTCCTGAGCTACTGACGCCATTGATCGACATGGTCTGTGTCCTTTCTGTGTGGATGAATTCAGGCACCGAGGTGCAGCATATCGGTCGGACTCGGCAGGCCGCTGGCCGACTGATCACCCTCCCCTGTGACGTACACGCTCCATACCTGCGCAATACTGACGAAATTAATTAGTACGGTTTGTAGCTCGTTACGGTTGAGGTTGGTCGCAAACAATTCATACAGCAGCACCAACTCACCGCCTGGCCCGGACAATGCCATCTTGACGCCACCGGTATCTTTCCAGAGTAGGTTGTAGCAAAGCAAGGTCTCGTACACCGATAGCTGCATGGTTTCCGAGGGTATTCCCAACATTGCCGTCAGCACTACGCGATCCGGGCTCTCTGCCCACTCAAGCATGACGATCGACTGATCCTCGAACTGGATCGCCCAGTTTTTTTCTTCACTTTGGATCACGGCTTCGACCTCGGGCATGGCGGGCCCGATTTCTTCCATCATGATCTGCATACGTTCCAGATTT
>CAZLJL010000059.1:0-8653 GCA_964559785.1 uncultured Bifidobacterium sp. | reverse complement strand
CTTGAAAAGTTACGTCGCATCCCCATATCTCCCCTATTGATTTGCAAGCCCATGTATTTATTGGAGATTTTATGACCCAAGGCGAACAGCGTCCGAATCCGGAGGAGACCCACTCGGTTCCCGAGGCCGCCGCAGCGCCGTCACCGGCGGCGGATGGCATGCATACCGAGCCTTTGGCCGGGCTGGGCGAGGCATTCGGGGAGGCCGGGCTATTAACCGTCCAACTCGCTGAGGTGCAGGGCAAGTTGGCCGAGGCACAGGATGCCTATCTGCGTGCCAAGGCTGAGGCTGACAATACTCGGCGTCGCGCGCAGGAAGATATCGCGAAGGCGCACAAATTTGCGATTGAGTCATTTGCCGAGTCGCTGTTACCCGTGAAGGACAGCCTGGAAATGGCATTGAAGGTCGAGACCCCTTCGATTGAATCGCTGAAGGAGGGCGTCGACATGACGCTGAAGCAACTGGCCGCAGCTTTTGACAAGCATCGTTTGATCGAGGTGAACCCGCAGCCAGGCGAGAAACTCGATCCGATGAAGCATCAGGCGATCTCGATGGTGCCTGCCGAGCAAGAAGCGAACACCATCGTCACCGTGCTGCAGAAGGGCTACATGATTTCCGACCGACTACTGCGGCCCGCATTGGTAACCGTCTCGCAGTCGACTTGAAAAGTATTGCACTCGCCGCATATCGGTAAGCATCCGGCATCTAAACTGTTTCAGATTCATAAGGAATAACCATCATGGGCAAAGTCATTGGCATCGATCTTGGAACGACCAATTCCTGCGTTGCGATCATGGAGGGCAACCAGCCCAAGGTGATCGAAAATTCCGAGGGCGCGCGCACTACGCCATCCATCATTGCGTACCAGGATGACGGCGAGATTCTGGTCGGCGCGCCGGCCAAGCGTCAGGCAGTCACCAACCCGAAGAACACCTTGTTCGCGGTCAAGCGCCTGATCGGTCGCAAGTTTGAAGAAAAGGAAGTGCAGAAAGATATCGGCCTGATGCCTTACGAAATCGTGAAGGCTGACAATGGCGATGCTTGGGTACTCGCGCGTGATAAACGTCTGGCCCCGCCCCAGGTGTCTGCAGAAGTGTTGCGCAAGATGAAAAAAACTGCTGAGGATTACCTCGGCGAAGAAGTCACCGAGGCGGTGATTACGGTGCCTGCTTACTTCAACGATGCGCAGCGTCAAGCGACGAAAGACGCAGGCCGTATCGCCGGTCTGGATGTAAAGCGCATCATCAACGAGCCAACTGCAGCAGCGCTCGCGTTTGGTCTGGATAAGTCCGGCAAAGGTGATCGCAAGATTGCCGTCTACGACCTGGGTGGCGGTACCTTCGATGTGTCGATCATTGAAATCGCCGATGTCGATGGCGAGATGCAATTTGAGGTGCTCTCCACAAATGGCGACACCTTCTTGGGTGGTGAAGATTTCGACCAGCGTCTGATTGATCACATCATTGAGGAATTCAAAAAAATCAATGGCCTGGACCTGTCGAAAGATCCGATCGCACTACAGCGCATCAAGGCCTCGGCTGAGCGCGCCAAGATTGAGCTGTCGTCTTCTCAGCAGACCGAGATCAACGAGCCCTATATCGCGATGGCGAATGGCGCACCCGTCCACCTGACGCTGAAACTCACCCGCGCCAAGTTGGAGTCACTGGTCGAGGACCTGATCTCGAAAACCATCGAGCCCTGCCGTACCGCGATTAATGATGCGGGCGTCAAAGTATCCGAAATCGATGATGTGATTCTGGTCGGTGGTCAGAGCCGCATGCCCAAGGTTCAAGAGAAGGTCAAGGAGTTCTTCGGTAAAGAGCCGCGCAAGGACGTGAACCCGGATGAGGCGGTTGCCGTCGGTGCTGCAATTCAGGGCGCGGTGCTTTCTGGTGATCGCAAGGATCTGCTGCTGTTGGATGTTACGCCGCTGTCGCTCGGTATCGAGACGCTGGGTGGCGTGATGACCAAGATGATCAAGAAGAACACCACGATTCCAACCAAGTTCAGCCAGGTGTTCTCCACTGCAGAGGATAACCAGCCAGCGGTCACCATTAAGGTATATCAGGGTGAGCGCGAGATGGCTTCGGGTAACAAGGCACTCGGCGAGTTCAATCTCGAGGGTATTCCGCCGTCACAGCGCGGCATGCCACAGATCGAGGTGACCTTCGATATTGATGCGAACGGTATCTTGCATGTGTCGGCAAAAGACAAGGCGACAGGCAAGGAAAACAAGATCACCATCAAGGCCAATTCGGGTCTGACCGAAGAAGAGATTCAGCGCATGGTGCGCGATGCTGAGGCAAATGCCGCAGAGGATCATCGCTTGAAAGAGCTGGCAGAATCGCACAACCAAGGCGATGCACTGGTGCACTCGACCAAGAAAGCACTGACTGAGCATGGCGACAAGCTAGAGTCCGGTGAAAAAGAAAAGATAGAAGCGGCGATCAAAGATCTGGAGGAAGCCTTGAAGGGTACCGACAAGGCGACCATTGACGGCAAGATCGAGGCGCTGTCGACAGCGGCACAAAAACTCGGCGAGAAAATGTACGCCGACATGCAGGCACAGCAGGCGGCGGCAGGTGCAGGTGCAGCAGCGCCGGAAACTGCAACAGCGGGTGCGAAGGGTGCGCAAGATGATGTCGTCGACGCCGACTTCAAGGAAGTGAAGGACAAGTAATTACCACTGCACACAGCGAGACTGTGTTGTTTATGCCGGGTCGGGGCGTTTTGTTCCGCCCGGTTTTTTGCTTGGATAGGGCCTGCTCTGTCCAGTCGTAGTCAGGATATTCAACCATGGCAAAACGCGATTTTTACGAAACGCTCGGTGTAGCGAAAAACGCCTCGGATGATGAAATCAAGAAGGCTTATCGTAAGCTCGCCATGAAATTTCATCCGGATCGCAACCCGGATAGCAAGCAATCGGAAGATAAATTCAAAGAGGCAAAAGAGGCCTACGAGATGCTGTCGGATCCGCAAAAGCGCGAGGCCTATGATCGCTTTGGTCATGCCGGGGTTGATCCAAACGTGGGCGGCGGTGCCGGAGCAGGGTTCAGCGGCGGTTTTTCTGATGCCTTTGGCGACATCTTCGGTGACATCTTTGGCGGGGGTGGTCGTCAACGTGGTGGTCCGCAGGTCTATCGCGGTGCAGATTTACGCTATAACTTGGACATTACCCTCGAACAAGCAGCCAACGGCTTTGACACCACAATCCGGGTGCCCTCGTGGGATGAATGTGAAACTTGCCATGGCTCGGGCGCAAAGCCAGGTACCGCGCCTACCACTTGCGGTACCTGCGGTGGCCATGGTCAGGTCAGGATGCAGCAAGGTTTCTTCAGCATTCAGCAAACCTGTCCGAAGTGTCACGGTTCGGGTAAGGTGATCCCGGATCCTTGCAGTCCATGTGCTGGTTCAGGTCGTGTCAAACGCAACAAGACACTTGAGGTCAAGATCCCGGCAGGTATTGATGACGGCATGCGGATCCGCTCGACGGGTAATGGTGAACCCGGTATGAACGGCGGGCCACCAGGCGATCTCTATGTCGAAATTCATATCAAGCAGCACGCGGTGTTTCAGCGTGATGGAGATGATTTACATTGCGAGATGCCGATTTCTTTTGCAAAAGCAGCGCTTGGCGGTGAGATCGAGGTGCCAACGCTCTCCGGCAAGGTGTCATTCAGTGTGCCCGAAGGTACCCAGAGCGGAAAGACTTTCCGCTTGCGTAGTAAAGGCGTCAAAGGGGTGCGCTCTGGTTTCCCCGGCGATCTGTTCTGCCACGTTGTTGTAGAGACGCCCATAAAACTCACTGACCGGCAAAAAGATTTGCTGCGCGAGTTCGAGCAACTTACTGCTGAGGGTGGTGCCAAGCACAGTCCACAAAGCAAGAGCTGGATGGATAAGGTAAAGGAATTCTTCGAGTAATCTGCGCTAACCCTTTGGGCTACGCTTGCTACTATGGCCCATCACACTTTCCTTGTGACCTAATCAGAAAACGCCGACGCCCTGTCGGCGTTTTTGTTGACATCGATATTCTTTGTCATTCCGGTTCGATCTACGCACTACGGTTCGAGCTCATGCTCCCCTAGCACCTTTCATGTTGCGTGATGCGCATAGGGATGTGCACATTTCAATTACCACGCGAGATTCTTCGTGGCCGCAGCTAGACTCAGCGCTTCAGCTGTCGTTGAAGGTGCCCAGATATGTTGCCACGAGCTGTCTCGTTCGCAGATGCTCCGAATCCTGTCAGATACCTGTGGCGTGCTCTTGTCAGGTACCGCAAGGAGCAGCGCAATAGCGAGCTTGAGCAATCAGCGGTACGTATCTTGATTGGCACCGTCTTGATGTACTACTTCGAGTACTTCAATGACTCCCTAAAATTGTCGACGCCACAATTAACGATCGATCTAAGGCTGGTGCTGACTTTTTTCCTGTTCGCTTCGGTATCCATTTGTATCAGCATTCTCATCAAGCCAAGCGAGGTTCCAATACGTCGGATTTTCGCCATCCTGTTAGATACTGGCGTACTGACTGTCTTGCTAACCGTGGGTGGTGTGCACGCTGCGCCGCTCTATTTTCTCTACCTCTGGATCATCATCGGTAACGGTTTTCGCTTCGGACAAAAATACTTACTGGTTTCTTTGGGGTTTACGCTACTAGGCTTTGGCATCGTGGTGACGACCGAGCCGTACTGGGCGGCAGAAAAGAAACTATCGATCGGGCTGTGGCTGGGTACCTTGCTGATATCGATGTATTTTAATTTGCTCGTTGGTCGCCTATTCACAGCACTGAATCAAGCGAATAGCGCGAATCTCGCCAAGCGTCAGTTCATTTGTGCAGTAAGTCACGAGCTGAGAACGCCGCTGAATGCCATTATCGGGATGGTGGATCTCCTGAAAAGCACCAAGATAGATCACGAGCAGAGAGAAATGCTCGACTGCATGACCACTACATCACAACTAATGCTTTCTCAGATCGAGGATGTACTTGATTTTTCCAAGATCGAAGCCGGAAAGATGGTAGTGGAGCAGGTCGAGTTTGATCTTTATGCCTTGATAGAAAACATCTTAGCGGTGTTTAGCTATCGGATTGACGCCAAGACGGTGCAGCTGATACGCCAGATCGACTGTGCAGTTCCACCCATACTGCGAGGAGATCCCCATCATTTACGGCAAATACTCATCAACCTAATCGGTAACGCCGTCAAGTTTACTGAGCAAGGAAGAATTTCGCTGAAGGTTCGGCTATGCCTGAGTAAGGAAGACGCTGTCGTACTCCATTTTGCGATTGAAGATACGGGTATTGGTATTCCCGAGTCAGTACAGGATCAGATATTCGAGAGCTTTACACAGGCCGATAGCGCTACCGCCAGAAAATACGGCGGAACCGGCCTTGGCACCACGATCTGCAAGCAGCTGGTTGAGTTGATGGGTGGGCAGATCGGGTTGCGCAGTCGACCTGGCGTAGGAAGTGAGTTTTGGTTCGAGATCAGCTTTGGCAAAGTTTTGGACCTCGACGACACGTGCTTGCTGAGTCGGGAGCAAAGCATGATTATCGACCCCGATGGAGGCTGCTGGCGATTAGCAAAAGAATTGGCTTTCTTGGGCAAGGTACTGCCGTTGACCGTCCAGGATCTGAAGCAAGCAGAGGAATTCCTTGGTCAGCATCATCTGCAGGGTACGTCCCTATCGATGATTTATCTGCGCGTCACCATGGCCGGTCATGCCAATGTTGAGGCCTTTCAGGACTGGCTGAGCAATGCTGCGCAACGCCTGATGGGGCTTGATGCTGACAGGTCAATGATGATTGTGCTGGTACCCGCTGCAGATCTGCCACTGGACGATATAAAGCGTATAGCCGAGCAGCTAGGATTTTTCTCAGTATTGTCAGAGTCATTCACCATAGATCATATTCGTCACTTACTTCATGCTCAGTCCGCAGCACTCAGTACGATGTCGAGGTCGCGCCAGTCGACGCCTTCATCCTCAAGCACGCTGACAACCAGCGATGTGAATTACGCCCCGGATACGCCATCGAGCCTGTGCCGAGATGGATTATCGATCTTGATTGTTGAAGACAATCCAACTAATCGAAAAGTACTGCAGAAAATTCTCGAGCGTGCCGGTCACCAGTGCACACTGGCTCAGGATGGAGAAGAGGGTCTCGATATTATTGCTACACAAGCATTCGATGCCATGGTCATTGATATGAATATGCCTAAAGTATCTGGGCTCGACGTTGTACGTTTTTGCAGAATGATGGGGGGCGCGGTAGCGAAAACACCCATCATAATTTTTTCAGCGAGCGTCACACAAGAGGCGCGGGATGAAAGCTTTGCAGCGGGTGCAGACGCCTATATTTCCAAACCCATTGAGGTTTCACAATTTCTAAAAACACTCGACCGCCTGGTTCAGACCAATCGTCCGGCGTCCATATCAAAGCAGCATGAGCATGCCGCCGATGCGCATAAAGGATTAGAAATAAATGCTTCCGTTCTGGATGCAGCCAAGCTAAATAATCTGGAGTCTATGAGCCAAGATCCCGCATTTGTTGATGAACTGATTGCAGAATTCATTAGCGAGGGAAGGAGGTTGATTGGTAACTTTAATCGAAGTCTTGTTCGGTCAGACTATGCCCAAGTGGCTTCTGCCATGCATGCGCTACGTGGTTCAGCCTTGAGTATTGGTGCTACTTCACTCAAGCAGCTATGTGCTCACATCGAAAAACTCGCTGATGAAGCTCTCCAGGAGAATCAAGCGGAGATAAAAAATCAGTTAAGCGAGTGCTTTCAAAAGCTTTGCGAAGCATTGGAGGTTTATCAGTACAACCGGGATCGACGA
Organism: uncultured Bifidobacterium sp.; assembly: GCA_964559785.1. Classification (GTDB taxonomy): domain Bacteria; phylum Pseudomonadota; class Gammaproteobacteria; order Burkholderiales; family Burkholderiaceae_D; genus Pernthalerella. The sequence continues at coordinate 1,817 of CAZLJL010000059.1, read as the reverse complement.
AGAATGTATGTTATTTGAACGAAAAGCAATGAGATCAAGAGACAGGATGGATATCAATAAACTCAACGGAGATATTCGTTCATGAATAATTTATTAGCTGATATAACGGATCGACACCGGCATAAAATGGAAGCATTACCCCAGTTGCAAGCTATGCTCGGTGGAACTTACTCAAAAGCAGCCTATGTAGAATTCTTAGTTCAGCTCTATCCGATTGTGTCTAATTTCTGCCCGCTAATGGCCGCGGCTGCGGGGCGCTGCGCAGATCGGTATACCACTCTACGACAATTTCTTTACCAGCATATAGAGCATGAGAAGGGCCATGAAGCCATGGTCATCAATGATCTTGAGCAGCTCGGGTGCCAGTATAGTGATTTACCAAACATTCATTCTGGTCCAGCAGCGCGAGCGATGCTTGCTTATAACTACCATGTCATCGATCGTGTCGATCCACACTATGTTATTGGTATGGTTTATGTACTCGAGCTCATGTCTGCTGGCTACGCATCAAAAGTCGCCCAATCAATTTCAAGAGCCATTGACCAGCCAATAACACGAGGTTTTAGCTTTCTGGATTCACATGGCACCTTGGACGATGATCATATTGCCAATGTGAGTGAATTAATTCAGTCGCTTGAATCGAAAGACTTGGTTGAAAAAATAGTCGATAGTGTCGATATGAATTTTTATCTTTTGCGGCAGTTGATCAGTGATTTACCGCAGAATTGATAACAGCCTAGGATTCAAGACGGAGAGTCTTTAAGCCATAAAGACTCTCCCGTAATCTCAGGCGGCCACCGGGTCAGCCGTCTCGACAGGATTCGCCGGGTTCAAATACCGATAGCTCGAGTGTTGTGTGCTTTGGGCCTTGAGCAAGCGTCTCATCATTCTCAAGTCTTTTTCTTGAATTTTCAGGGCGGCGTCGACCCACATTACCGCAATATCGGTGAGTTCCTTGTGCGTGACTGGCCAAACATGTCTACGGCAATCATAGATTGCTCGCATGCCATTGAGGTGGTGGTGATGCTTCCTGATCCATTGTTCGACGGTACGCTTACCCTCGCCAGCGGGCGCGACAATATCGACCACACCCATCTCGGCTAATTGCTCCGCAGTGTAGATATTTCCACTAAGTAGCATCTCCTCTGTTTTCCGGGCGCCGATACGACGTGCCAAAAAGCTGTAGGCACCCATGCCAGAAAAAAGATTAAACAAAATTTCGGGTAAACCTAAGCGTGTACCAGCCTCGGCAACGATGAGATCGCTGGCGAGTGCTAATTCAAAGCCGCCACCGAGTGCATCACCTTGAACCAATGATATGGTCACAGCCGATGCATCGTAGCCAATAATGCGTGTATAAATACTATCAACGCAATACATCGCATAATTCAGTAAACCTTCACGGTCCTTCTCCCGAATTAGATTCAGGAATAGCATCAGATCACCGCCCAGGTTGAACACCCCGTCGCGGCGCGAGGCTATGACCGAGTAGTCGACTGGGACCCAAGCATCACCGTCGACGGTGTGACCCTGATAGGTTTGCAGCTCGGTGAAAATATAGTGCAACTCTTCGAGCATGTTCTGATTGAAACAGGGGATGCCAATCGGCTTCATGTACGTCCAGAGTGTGCGTAAGTTCGCGTCATAGTGCATATCAACCTGTTGCATCATGCGCCGCGGCCAGGCTGGTAGTGGAGTATCAGAGAGCCGAGTTGCGTAGCTGACTGTTTCAGTGGTCATCAACATTGCTATCTCCTTCGTAGTTAGGATTCCAAACGTCCCTGCTTGATTTTTCCTAGAACTTTGAGCGATGCTGT
>CAZLJL010000058.1:0-8728 GCA_964559785.1 uncultured Bifidobacterium sp. | reverse complement strand
TGGCAGATATTCGTGAATCGGTCGAAGAGTTACGCTATTACCGCCAGCATTTTATTAACGCGTAAGCCGTTTATTGAAGCGGCTTTAACCAAAATCGCTGAATCTGCGGCACCGATGCCTCCACCTCAATCGCCAGCTTGTGGCACTTGACGGGGTCGTCGACGAATACTAGCTGCGCATCATCAATCTCTTCTGCGCCTAGCAGATCAATGGCGCGCAGCAGGATCGACTGTGATGATTCTCGTAACGGACGCCATGCGTCCTCGTTCAGGCTGACTGCTTCAAGGAAGCCCCAGCACCACGCCTCGGCATCGAGCAATTCTTTGCCTTTAACCTTGTGCACAGAAAACAGTGGCTCGAAGTCTTTCGGTGCCACTTCAAACGTCACGCGGATTTCCTCCAGCGCGCGCGCGAGCAAGGTGTGAATACGCTCGGCTTGCTGTGCATCGCGGAACTTGGGTGCATCTTGCGGCGTCGGACCCCAGATGCGTGGCAGCCACTGCTCGGGGGGAATATCGATAGGACCAATAGCGATCGCAGTAAGGTAACCGTTCAGGGCATCCATGGCCATGGTCTCATCGCCACAGTGCGCAGACATGAGAAAACGGTCGAGCTCGTCAAACTCTTGATCGGTGAGGAGTGGTTGGTCGGACATGGTGACCTAGGTGATGGGTAGGCGCGCAGTGTAACAAGACTACAATGCAATGATGAATAATTCACCATCAGCGGCTTTTCATGCGCTATCGCCCGATGCGGTGTTAGATGCCTTGGATTCCATTGGGCTACACGGCGACGGTCGACTACTTGCGCTGAACAGCTACGAGAACCGCGTCTACCAAGTGGGTATTGAAGATGCCGCGCCCGTGGTAGTGAAGTTTTATCGTCCACTGCGCTGGAGCGATGCTGCCATTACGGAAGAGCATGACTTTGTCTGTGACTTGCAGGCGCAAGAGATTCCGGTCGTGCCGCCACTTCGCATCGCCGGTCATACCCTTCATCGATATCAAGATCATCGTTTCGCGGTATTCAAACGCCAAGGTGGGCGAGCTCCCGAGTTGGACCAGTCAGGAACGCTGGCGTGGATCGGTCGCTTTCTCGGCCGTATTCACGCAGTGGGTAGCACGCAGCCATTTGTTGAACGTCCCGCGCTCGATCAGCAGACCTTTGGTGAGCAGTCACGGGATTGGTTATTGCAAAGCAGTTTGATTCCTGGCGAGTTACTCGAAAGCTGGTCGGTGATTAGTCGGCAGGCGCTTGATGGCGTGCAGCGCTGTTATCAGCGTGCTGGGGATATTCGCTTGTTACGGCTGCACGGGGATTGTCACATTGGGAATGTGCTGTGGACTGACGCAGGCCCGCATTTTGTAGACTTTGATGACAGCCGTACCGGCCCCGCGCTGCAGGATGTATGGATGCTGTTGTCGGGTGAGCGTGCCGACATGGCGCGTCAACTGTCTGATTTACTCAGTGGCTATGAAGATTTTTGCGAATTTGATCAGCGCGAGTTGTATGTGCTTGAGGCACTACGCACACTGCGCTTATTACACTACAGCGCATGGATCGGTAGGCGCTGGGATGATCCCGCGTTCCCCACGGCCTTTCCCTGGTTTGGTACGGTACGCTACTGGCAGGATCGTATTCTCGAATTGCGCGAGCAAGTTTCGCTGATGGATGAGGTACCACTCTGGCCAATTTGACCGAGGTCAATTTTTTCCAGAGATCAGTTTGCTAGATTCACCGCCATACCAATCTTAGGGGATCGCCATGTTCAAAAAAATCCTGGTCGCGACCGATGGATCAGCTTTATCGGATAAAGCGGTACAAGCTGCAATGAGTTTCGCGGCAGCACAGGGCGCGACGATTGTTGGCTTGTCCGTGGCTGAGATTTATCCTTTCATGCTGATGCCCGAAGCGGGTGCGATGGTTGATTTGTCCACCTATGAAGAGCTACAGGACAAGTCAGCACAACAAGCAATTGAACGGCTCAAATCCATGGCAACGGCCGCCAATGTGAGCTGCGAGACGTTGTCAACACGCGGGGTGCACCCCTATGAGGAAATCATCAATACTGCACGTGACAAAGCCTGCGACCTGATCTGGATGGGATCACATGGCCGTAAGGGCCTTGATAGATTGCTGCTGGGTAGTCAAGCGCAGCGCGTGCTCTCGCACTCCACGCTCCCAGTGATGGTGTATCGTTAAAAACTATTGCCTAGACCGAGTTCGTTCCAGCAACGCCTGACTTAGCGGTTGCATGACTGCATCATTCGGACCGAACTCAGATCGCTCGCGATACTTCCCAAATAGCTATGTAGTTGATCAGTGTCGGTGATCAGTGCGCCATCAATACCGGTACCGTCATTGATTGCAGCAGGGTGCGGGTCACGCCGCCCAGAACCAGCTCGCGGAATCGCGTATGGCCATAGCCACCCATCACGATCAGATCAGTATCCAGGTCGGCAGCGATCGATAGTAATGCCTCACCAGCATCACCTTCGATGTGACGATCAATCACATTCACCTTGACACCATGGCGCGTGAGGAAAAGCCCCAAGTCTGCGCCGGGCTGGTCGCCATGGTTGTCATCTTTTTGTTCGCCCGTCTGCATGACGAGAACATCGACCGCATCGGCTCGTACCAGAAACGGTAAAGCCAAGGTAACTGCGCGACTTGCCGAGAGACTGCCATCCCACGCCACCATCAGGCGTTGTAGTGGGTATGCAGGCTGCCCACTATGCGGCACGATCAGCGCAGGACGGCCACTGCCGAGCACAACCAACTCGGGTAAATTCGACATCACACCTGGGATGGTCGCTGTAGGGTCGAATTGCCCCATCACCGCAAGATCTGCGTAGCGCGCCTGAAGCACCATTCCGCCAGCAGCGTCATCGTCGACCAGCCGGGACTCCACCAGATCAACACCTACCGATCCGGCTACTTGGTCGAAATGTTTCAGAACATCGCGGGCATGCTGCCGAAGACGATCGCGATGATGCGAAAACACCGGATCTGTCAGATCGTACTCACCGCGATTGAAAACATGACGTGAGATACCGGTCATCGCAGCGCCAATCAGGTGGCTGCCGAAGCTCTGCGAGATCTGCGCCGCGAGCTGGATACGCACATCGCACCGTGGCGCCTGATCAAGATGAACTAGTACAGTCTTGTAAGCCATGGAATTCCCTTTCATAAGTCAGTGTGAACTAGTCGGTCTGACAATTTTTTAAAAAAACCGTGCGCACTGGCGGATACATTCACATGACAGATAAACCGATTTACCCGCTTTTGGCAATCAATCTGGCCACGCGCTTCCGGGCAGTTTTGACTTAGGTCAAGGTAATGAAGAGGGCGCATTCATAGACTTCAAGCGCCTAACAGACGCACTCCTGCGCTGACGGCGATCAGCGAGTCGCGAGTCTTATGAGTATTCATACCATCCCCGTCCATCCGGTACAGCAGGTCGAGTTTGATGCGGGCCTTATCCAGCGGCTATCGCAGTCGGGTCCGCGTTATACCTCTTATCCGACCGCAGATCGCTTCACCGATCAGTTCAGTAGCAGAGACTATTTACATGCAGTGAATCACCTGCATACGCGCGGCGCACGTCATCCGTTATCGCTCTATATTCATATTCCGTTTTGTGACACGGTTTGTTACTACTGTGGGTGCAACAAGATTGTCACTAAAAATCGTGACAAAGCCGCTCTCTATCTCGATTACCTAAAGCGTGAACTGGCAATGCAGGGCAAGTTATTTGCTGGTTTCAATCAGGTTGAGCAATTGCACTTCGGCGGTGGTACGCCAACCTATTTGTCGGATGCGCAGATGGGTGATTTGATGCAGCATCTCCGGCGCTGGTTCAGCTTTGCGGATGACGCAAAAGGGGAGTACTCGATTGAGGTTGATCCGCGCAGCGTGACCGCTGAACGGATTCATAGGTTGCGAGCACAGGGCTTCAACCGCATCAGTCTGGGTGTGCAAGACTTTGATGAGCAGGTCCAGCGAGCAGTGAACCGGATTCAGCCGGAACACATCACCATCGATACCATTCAGGCCGCGCGCTCCGCAGGGTTTCGCTCGGTGAGTATTGATCTCATCTACGGCTTGCCAAAGCAAACACTTGCGTCGATAGCGCAGACGATTTCCAAGGTGATTACTGCGAACCCGGACCGCATAGCGTTGTACCACTACGCGCACCTGCCCCATTTGTTCAAACCGCAGCGGCGGATCGCTGATGATGACTTGCCCAGCTCGGATACCAAACTCGACATGCTGGCTTTTTGCATTCGGCAGCTGAATGCAGCAGGTTATGTATATATCGGCATGGATCACTTTGCCAAACCCGATGATGAGCTGGCGGTCGCGCAGCGGCAGGGGCTATTGCATAGAAATTTTCAGGGTTATTCGACGCATGCAGAATCCGAGATGATTGCCTGCGGCGTGTCGGCCATCAGCTCGGTTGGCATGTGCTACAGCCAGAACGCCAAGACGCTCGAGGATTACTACGATCGTTTGGATCAGGGCGAGCTGCCAATCGTGCGTGGTTATCAGCTGACCATGGATGATGTGCTACGTCGCTTCATTATTCAGCGCCTGATGTGCAACTTCGAGTTGTCGATCCGATCGCTGGAACAAGCTTATCCGATCAAGTTTGAAACCTACTTTGAGCTCGAGCTTGAGCAGCTCCGCGAATTACAGGACATGGGCCTGTTGACGATCGATAGTGAATGGATTGAGGTCACCCTGAAAGGGCGGCTGCTGATCCGTAATATCTGCATGGCGTTCGACCGTCATCTGCAACAGGCCAGAAGCTTATACTCAGAGCCCTTACGCTACTCGCGAACGGTATAAGTGTGAGCTTACTCTCGCTGCTGCCGATCTTCCTGATAGGTCTTCTCGGCGGTGTTCATTGTGTTGGTATGTGCGGCGGCATCGTGGGTGCATTCGCAGTCGCCGCGCCACGTCGCTCTATCCCAATACAACCCGATGGTGCGCCTTATCACGCATCGACCATCTTCGATACCGCCCCCAGGGTATTGGCGTTCAATGTCGGACGCATCGGCAGCTACATGGTGGCCGGTATGTTGGCGGGTGTGCTCGGTAGCGTACCGGCGATGATCAACATCGCCAGCGTTCAGACTTTCGCCTACTGGCTAGCGAACCTGATGCTGGTGGCGCTAGGTCTTACGCTCATGAATATTTGGCACGGTTTGTCGCGACTGGAGGCGGTGGGCCAATTGCTATGGCGGCAGATACAGCCGCTGATTCGCAAGCTGCTACCGGTGCAGCGCACATCACAAGCGATTGCGCTTGGCGGGCTGTGGGGCTGGGTACCCTGCGGCATGGTGTACAGCGTGCTCATGACAGCACTGCTCAGTGGGTCGGCAGTACGTGGCGCACTCGTCATGCTCGCTTTCGGTTTGGGTACGCTGCCGTTGTTGTTCACCATGGGTATGGCGGGGTCCTCCTTGCAGCCGGTCTTGCAACGCCGGTTGGTGAGAAGCTTGGCAGGTCTGTTGGTGCTCAGCTTTGGAGTACTGGGTCTCGTTAGGGTGGCGATGGGGCTCTCCAACATCTGGCTGGATAGTCTGTGCATAACGCCGGTGGTGCATTGATGGATCGCCCCATGAACCCTACTGCACCACCAATTCAGCCAGCACACCTAACAGCCTGCTTTCATTGCGGCTTACCGGTACCAGCGGATACTCGATGGTCCGTCAAAATTGATGCGATCGAGCAGCCCATGTGCTGTCCGGGTTGCGAGGCAGTCGCGCAGTCGATTGTCGACAATGGTTTGAGCGATTACTACCGGACCCGTCAACGCCTGCCGCAAGGTGTGACCGAGACGATTCCACAGGCGCTCAAGCTATATGACGGCCCTGAGCTGGCCGCGCAGTTCACCCGCGCTGATGGCAATGCCGAGGCGACCCTATCGATTGAGGGCATTCGTTGCGCAGCGTGTGTATGGCTGATTGAGCGCCGCTTGGCTCAAGTGCCTGGATTGACTGCGGCGAATGTGAATGTCGCTACCGAAAAGCTGCAGGTGCGCTGGGACGCATCCTTATGCAAGCCGAGCGACATTCTGCAAGCAGTGCATGAAGTTGGCTATACCGCGTACCCTTTTGATCCGATACAGCATGGCGAGCTACTTCGCAAAAATGCGCGACAGATGTTCAAGCGCTGGTTTGTCGCCGGGCTATCCATGATGCAGGTGATGATGTATGCGGTACCGGCCTACCTGACGGAGGATGGCGGCATCGAGCCTGAGATGGCGCAGTTGATGCGCTGGGCCAGTCTGTTGCTGACAATACCTGCAGTGTTCTACTCGGCCTCACCTTTCTTCAAAGGTGCATTCGCCGACCTGCGTCAGCGTCGACTCGGGATGGATGTGCCGGTGGCATTAGGCATCGCTGCAGCGTTCATCGGTAGCGTGCATGCGACTTGGGTGAACCAGGGCGACGTGTATTTCGACTCGATCACCATGTTCATTTTTTTACTGCTGGGGAGTCGTTATCTCGAGCTACTTGCGCGGCGAAGAGCAGCCTCATCGTTAGAGCGATTGCAGCATGCCTTGCCGGATGCTGCATGGTTGTTGAAAGCATTTCCCAATAATCGAAGTACGACCCAGGTGCTCGCAACGCAGTTGCAAACCGGTGATGTTGTGCTCGTCAAACCGGGCGAGCCCGTGCCAGCGGATGGCGTCATCCTCGAGGGTGAGACAGCGATTGATTTATCCTTGCTCACCGGCGAAAGCAAACCCCAAGCAAAGCAAGTGGGCGCGATGGTGGCGGGCGGTGCAATCAATCTGAGTGCACCCATATTTGTTCGCGTCGATAAAGTGGCTAAGGACAGCACGCTCGCTGCTTTGATCCGTTTGATTGAGCGTGCCGGCCAAGGCAAGCCGGTGATTGCACAGTGGGCCGATCGCGTCGCTGCCTGGTTTGTTGCTGGCTTGCTGTTACTCGCGGTTGCGGTACTGCTATTCTGGCTTTGGCATGATGCATCACGCGCCTGGCCAGTAGCGATTGCCGTGTTAGTAGTTTCTTGTCCGTGTGCGCTGTCGCTTGCCACGCCATCAGCACTGGCGGCAGCGACTAACCGCTTGCTGCATCAAGGCGTGCTGGTGATACAGCCACATGTACTAGAGACCTTGCATCGCGCCACCCATGTGGTGTTCGACAAGACCGGCACCTTGACCGAGGGCCGGCCCGTTCTACGACAGCTCACTCTGTTGGGCACGCACACTGAACCTCAGGTCCTGCGCATCGCCGCTGCACTGGAGGCAGGGAGTGCACACCCGATCGCGCATGCATTTGCAAGCTTTGCCGATACTGAATTGCAGGCAGTGCAAACAGTGTTTATCCAAGGGCAGGGCATTGAGGCACAGATTGCTGGAAGGCCTTACCGAATCGGTAGTGCGAGTTTTGTTGCCGGGTTGGCGGGTGAGGTGCCAGCGCATGTGTCGGCTGCAGGGGTGACCGAGATCTATCTGGGCACCGAGCGTGAATGGATTGCACGCTTCGCGCTTGCGGATGGCCTGAAGCCAGAGGCAAAGTCTACGGTTGCCTGGTTCAAGGCGCGTGGCTTGCGCGTTATCCTGCTTTCCGGCGATGCGCCTGACATTGCAACCGAGGTCGCTTCAATACTGACGATGGATGAGGCCCATGGTGCCATGCTGCCCCAGCAGAAAATGGCATTTGTGCAGGAATTACAGCGGCAGGGCGCGACGGTCGTGATGGTGGGTGATGGCATCAATGATGCGGCGGTCTTGCGTGCCGCAGATGTTTCATTTGCGATGGGATCCGGTGCTGCGTTGGCGCAGTCGCACGCTGATGCTGTGCTGCTGACAGCGGGTTTGGGGTCGCTACGGGAGACGTCGATCACCGCAGATGCCTGCATGCGGGTGGTTCGACAAAATCTCGCCTGGGCCACTCTGTACAATCTGGCGGCAATACCGGCCGCAGCCATCGGGGTTCTTACCCCGTGGATGGCAGGTGTAGGCATGTCGGCCAGCTCCGCGCTGGTGGTGCTGAACGCATTGCGGCTGCAGCGCCCCCGCCGTCCTTGATCGCGCCTGAATCTGACCACGTCATGGAATCACTTTATTTGTTGATACCCCTCTCGGTAGCCATTGTGTTCTTTGCACTTTGGGTCTTCTTCAAGGCGATGGATAGCGGCCAGTTCGACGATCTGGAGGGCCCGGGCATGCGGATCCTGCAGGACGACGATCGGGTGCACGATGACACCCACCCCACCGAAAGCAATAACAAGAAATAAGCCAACACTGGCTTACAGGGCCTTCCGGCCCTTTTTGACTCAGGTCAAGGAATTCAAGACCTCGGGAACGTAACCTCCGCCCGGATTTGTCGACATTCGTCTTTATTTCCAGAGGAGTTCCCGTGGACACTGCACAAAACTACAACTACCGCGTGGTCAAGCAGTTCGCGATCATGACGGTGGTGTGGGGCGTGGTGGGTATGCTGGTAGGGGTCATCATCGCCGCTCAGCTCGCGTTCCCTGCGCTGAATTTCGATATTCCCTGGCTGAGCTATGGCCGCCTGCGGCCGTTGCACACCAATGCCGTGATTTTTGCCTTTGGTGGTTCGGCGTTATTTGCGACGTCCTACTATGTGGTCCAGCGTACCTCCCAGGTGCGCTTGTTTTCCGATGCGCTAGCGAGCTTCACTTTCTGGGGCTGGCAGTTGGTGATTGTGCTTGCTGCCATCAC
>CAZLJL010000057.1:0-8777 GCA_964559785.1 uncultured Bifidobacterium sp. | reverse complement strand
TCGCTAGAAAATCAACGCGGTTGTTCACATCCTGTACGCTGGTGGGCGAGGATGCTGATCCCAAGCGAACCTCAGCGTGGTTATAGCCCAGCTCGAAATTCCCATTCTTGTATCGACCGCCGATGTAGTAGTTGGTCCCACGCTCGTCGTTTCCGGGTACTCCACCAAAAGACACACCAGTATCGAGATTGAACCCGTTCCAGTTCGGTGAGATGTAGCGAAACAGTTTGTCAGCGCGATTCACGCCCGCAGCGCTATGCGAACCGACATAGCGACCGATAGGCTTAAGGCCGCCGAAGTTCCAGTTACTACGAGAGTCGAAAGCTCCTGATAGATCATTCTGCAGGTTGGGGCCACGCCCAAGAATGAAAGTGCCATACTCTTTCGAGATCCAGCGCACATTAGCTTCGCGATCAAAAATCGTGGCACCCGGCGTGCTATTGTTGGCCGTGCCGTACCCCGCCGAGTCACGCCCAACGGCGCCGGTTCGCGCAGAGAAATTCGACTCCAGCGTAACCATGACGGTATTGTCTGGATCCAACTCGCGCGAGACCTTCAGTCCGACCCGGTTGTTTGCCTTAGGCTGATCACTCATGCCAGACGCATCGAGGTTGGCCGAGGTCATGTTCGAGGCCTGGTAATAGCCCGCCGACCCTTGTCCGTAGATCTGAGTTTTGAACTTGCGCTCATCCTCGGCGCGCTTGTCGATCTCGCGGTTGGCACGGCGAATATCCTGTGCTTCGTTGAAGGCGCGAATCTCTTCTTTGTCGCGGGCGACTTTCAGCTTTTGGTCGAACTCTTCCTGCGTGATGATGCCTTTCTCGAGCAGCAGTTCGAGCAGGACTTTGACGTCGTCTCTGGCATCAGCGGTGATCGGGGCCGAGGCAAGTAGCGCAAGGGCCAGGCTGGCTGGGTAAAAAGCTTTGTTCACTGGCATGTCTGGGCTTGTGGAGAATCTAAATGTGTCTTGGTATATTTTGGTTGGCGCAGCGCTGCCAGAGATTAATGTGGCGAGCTCAAAAAGCGGTGGCTCTGAATATAGCTAGCTATATTTTGATCAAAGTTTATTGAACTTTATTTTGCTTGTCAAATCCGGTAGATTCCTCAATGGCTTTGACAATCTCGCGAGCCAGCGCCGAACATAATTTCTCAAATGACAACTGATCGCCTGAATTCCTTGCCATTTAGCGTGGACGCTGAGTTGACCTTGCGAATCGGGGATGACGCGCTGGCCAACAAAAAGCGCATTGAGCTATTGCGTCAGATCGGCCTCACCGAAAACCTCACCAAGGCCGCCAAGATCGCGGGCTATAGCTACAAAGGGGCTTGGGACACGATTGATCAAATGACACAGCTGACGGGTGACCGTCTGCTCGAGCGACATGCCGGCGGTAAGGGGGGTGGTCGCACCTGCCTGACGGATCGTGGCAAGCAGCTACTCAAGAATTTCGATTTGATCAGTGCAGAGCACGCACGTTTTGTGCAGCGCTTGAATCGACTCGCCAATGGTCTGGAGGCCGATTACGCGCTGTTGACCGATATTGCGATGAAGACCAGCGCACGCAATCAACTCGGCGCCATCATCGTGTCGATGGTGCAAGGGCCGGTTAACGATGAGATCGGGCTGAAGGTCAACGACAGGCTGAAGCTGACCGCATCAATCACGCATGAAAGCTGTCGTGAGCTACAGCTTGAGATCGGTGCAAAAGTTTTCGCGCTGATCAAAGCGTCTGCCATCGAAGTGACGCTTGGTGAGCCATCCACCGCTACCGATGTTAATGAATTTCAGGGAACGATCGACGTACTGATTCGTGGTGATCGACGTTCAGAGCTGCAGTTGGTGATTGAGGAAGGTAGTCGACTGATTGTTACCGCAGACAATAAGGTTCTGGATAGCATGCAATTGAGACGATCCATGCAGGTTCGTTGCCAGATAGATCCATCGAATGTGATTCTCGCTGTCGCTGCTTGATCTAATCACTGCGCACGCTCAGCCAAGCTTATCGATCGATATCAGTAATGATGTTGTTGGTGAATCAGTAAGTTGATGATGGTTTACGCGGCTTGAGCGGCCGCACCAAAGAACGCGTTGAAAAAAATTTACCAAAAGATTTGCTCTAGTATCACCTGCATCGTTCCGCTGGGATGCGGTTATTCAGGTGAAGGGGAGCAATATGCAGATACTGCAAAAGACAAGTAATGAGGTTGTAGAGCACAGAGGTATTGCCGAGATCGGTCGCTATTCGCGGATGGCAGATAACTTTCCGCGTCTTTGGTCGAATGTAGAGCAGGTCTACCAAATACTTCGTATCGAAGCCGACGATTCAATGGGTACCGATGCGTATCGATTTCAGCACATCAAGTCGCGATCTGGTGCGCGTGTATATACCGGTGGTGATCGATGTGATGCAATCTTCATCGTGTACGCTGGCTTTCTGAAAACTTCCTGGATTGATAAATACGGTAACGAGAAAATCCTCGACTTTCCAATGAAGGGCGATCTTATCGGCTTTGATGGTATCGAGTCGAAGGCGTTCAAGAACACATTGGTTGCCTTGTCGGATATCGAATTGATTGTGGTTCCGATTGAGTTCTTTAACGGGAGCGGTAGCAAGGCGCATGGTTTCCGGCGTCGCCTGATGGAATTGATGAGTCAGGCACTGGTGAGTGGCCAGAAGGTTGGCTACATGATGGGTACGCTACCGGCTGAAGCCCGTGTCGCTAAATTTTTGCTATCGATCTCGCAAAAATTTCGCGCGATGGGTTTTTCCGATAAATCTTTCCATCTTCGTATGACGCGCGAAGATATCGGCAGTTACCTTGGTTTAACCTTGGAGACGGTCAGTCGCACGCTCTCTGGTTTCGCGCGTTGCGGGTTCATTCGGGTGGATCAGAAATACATAGAAATTGTCGATCCTGACGGACTCAAGATGTTACGGCGGCTACCGGCGCTGAAACGTTAAATCTTGGGGGAATGTGCGACTTCGGCCTTAGAATAGGGGGATGCGTCGTGCCCCCTGTTGATGGAGTCTGCCCATGTCCGAGGAAGCCAAGATTTTTCGTGGAGACCATGCCCCCGAGGCCGGGGCAGTGGAGCCTGCTCGCCGTGTGCGTCGCACACCACCCGCCCAACCGGCGGCTGCACCCAGCGCGCCAGTTGTCGAGCCGCCGCTCGCTGTGGAGGTGCCTGAAACGCCGGTAGCGACCGTCGCCCCGGTGGCGGCCAAGCCTGCCCCCGCACCGCAGCCCGAGCTCAATTTTCATCTCGACGAGTCCCAGCTGTGGCATTCATCAGAGGCAGTCAAGAAACGCATCAGCGATATGGCTTCAGTAGCACATCAGACCGCGCACTTGCTGGATGAGCAGGCTGAAGAGGCCGAACGAATTGCCAAGCAGCTGAAATCGCTCTGACCTGATTGCGTCGCTGATAACCTCCCACTATCCCCGATAGGACCTGCCGCCCATGACCACGATGGATGTGAAACACATTGCCCGCTTTCTCGGCGCGATGTCGATCGAGGAGCGCGTACAGATTATTTCTGTACTGCTGGAGGCGGGCAAAGACGGCATGGCGATGCTGGACATCGCTGCGCGGACCGAGCTGGGCGCTTCTGCAGTCTTTAAACAGCTTGAGGCTTTGGCAGGTCTCGAGCTGATCTTCGTGAAATCGGTCGATAACACCAAGGTCTACGTCGCCAACACCTTGTTGCTCGATGAGCTATTCGAGTGGCTTTATCAGACTTATGGCCCGTCCATTCATGCCCGGCTGGAGCAGCAGGCCCTCGAGCAGCAGGCGCTGGAGGCATTGGAGAATCAGTCAGATCAGCCTGCGTCCTAAACGCTGATTAAAAAGCTGCTGGCGCTGTTGAAGCGCGTACCTGAATCCAGGCCTGTCATGACTCAGCGGCATTCACTGTCGAATTTTTCAATGGCGCGGCGCAGTTGCTTTTTTGCTTTCGTTGCTTTGTCGAGCGTCGACTCGCGTACATCTTCTTCCCGCCACTTCACTTGTAAGGCTAATGATCGGCACTTGCGCTCACGTGCGGCTGCGCCACGCGCTGCAAGATCACGAATCTGCTGATCCTGACGCTCGCGTTGCTCGCGCATCTTCTGTAAACGGTGCACTTCACTTCGCTCCTTTTTTACCGCATCAGTATCCCTTGCAGGTGCCGATGGATCATTCGGAATATCCAGCTTGCTACCGGGGCACGGTAGGTCGGCATACGTGACATTGCCTTGAGACTCGCAGCGATATACGGCTAGGGAAGTGAGTGGTTGGAGCAGGACAAACAGCAGCAGAAAAAGCTTCATTCGAATCCCCGGGTTTGCATAGCCCGGGGACAGTAGCTAAACCACTTTCCCCGGGTTCATTAGATTTAACGGGTCTAGCGCCCGCTTGATGGCCGACATCATTGCCATCTCCGTCCCAGATTTGTAGCGCAGAATTTCGTCGCGCTTGAGTGCACCAAGGCCATGCTCAGCAGAGATCGATCCGCCATAGTGATGCACGCGATCGTGCACGATCCGATTGACCGCTGCCTGCTCACGCAAGAACGATTCATCGTCCTGACCCAGCGGCGCAGAAACATTGTAATGAAGATTGCCATCACCGAGATGGCCAAATGTCACCATTCTGCAACCCGGAAAGCCACGCTGCAACTCGGCATCCGTGTTCTTAATGAAATCCGCAATGCAAGAGATCGGCAGCGCAATATCATGCTTGATATTTTTTCCTTCGGCGCCTTGCGCGTCGGAGATGTGCTCACGTAACGCCCACAACGAATCTGTTTGCGAGAGCGAGGTAGCTATAACAACGTCTTTCACCAAGGATTTTTCAAGTGCTTGCCCGGCGAGCGACTCAAGTTGTGCAACCGCGTAGGCTTCCGGCTCAGCAGTAGAGAGTTCGAGCAAGACATAGTGAGGGTAGCGCTGTGAAAAAGGCATACGCAACGTACTGAAATGTCGCTCGACCAGTTGCAAACAGAAATCTGACATCAACTCAAAACCCGTCAGATTGGCGCCGCAGTGTTGTCGAGCCACCGCCAATAGATCGAGTGCATCACGTACGGAGTCAAGCGCAAACAGCGCGGTTGTGCGCGCGGCAGGTAGCGCAAAGAGTTTTAGTACGGCTGCAGTAATAATGCCCAGCGTACCCTCGGAACCTACAAACAAGTCGCGCAGATCATAGCCGGTGTTGTCTTTACGAAGCCCGCGTAGACCATTCCAGATCTCGCCCTGCGCCGTGACCACCTCCAGACCTAGCGTCAATTCACGAGTATTGCCATAACGTAGTACGGCGGTGCCACCGGCATTGGTCGCAAGATTGCCACCGATGCTGCAGCTGCCTTCGGAGGCGAGTGATAAGGGAAACAGACGGTCATGTGCTTCAGCAGCTTGTTGTACCTGATGTAGGGTACAACCCGCTTCGGCAGTCAGCGTGTCGTTGATGGGATCGACCGCACGGATACGATTCAATCGTGACAGCGATAGCACCACCGCAGTGCCACTGTGGTCGGGCACACTGCCAAGCACCAAGCCGGTATTCCCACCTTGCGGCACGATCGGGACGTGATGCTGCACGCATAACTGCACCAGCGCCGCCACTTCGTCGGTTGAAGCAGGCCGCAGAACTGCACGCGCATGGCCAGTGAATCGGCGTCGCCAGTCGGTCAGATAGCTCGCCATGTCGCCACCTGTCAGCACATTCGGTGCACCGATGTGCTGCGCGCATCGCGTCAGAAACTCATCGCTCATGGGGCTCGGCCGCGCGCTGCAAGACCTCTTGCGCGAGGCGCTTTGCCTCGCGCTTGTAAGGCCGCAGGAAGAAAATAGCGGCGAAAAAATATAGCGTAGAGAATAAGATCTCGCCGCCCGCGAGTAACTGAGACATACCTTGCTCGCTCCAGGCGCGAACAACGCCCTCGGTGAAGTACATCAGCACCATCATCGATGCCCATTGCATGGTGTAGACATTGCGACGCAAGGTACCTGGCAGCGGTGCCAGCAGAGGCAGCGCCTTCAGCACCATCCACGAGCCACCCGGGCGCAGCGGCGCGAGGACTAATTCCCATAGTACGCACAACACGATCAGCAGAATTAAGCTGGCACTCGCAAGTTGATGCAGTCGATGTTGTACTGGTGTGGTTTCCATTGCTCAGTCCTGATGCAGGCGAGCTGCAGTATGTGCCAGCCGCTTGCCAAGTGCGATGGCAAGCGTGCGGGTATCGTCGCTCAGCGCTTGATCGCCTTTGATGCCCGACCAGTGGGTCGCACCATACGGCGATCCGCCCGAACCGGTCGTCATCAACGAAGCTTCGGTATAGGGCAGGCCGACGATCAGCATGCCGTGATGCAGCAGCGGCAGCATCATCGATAACAAGGTCGATTCCTGACCCCCATGCAAGCTGCCAGTCGATGTAAACACACAAGCGGGTTTACCCGCGAGTGCGCCAGACAACCACTGTGCGCTGCTACCGTCGATAAAGTACTTCATCGGCGCGGCCATATTGCCGAAGCGTGTTGGTGAACCTAGTGCCAATGCCGCACATTCTTCCAGATCGGTCAGCTCGACATACGGTGCACCAGAGTCTGGTACCGCTGGCTCAGTAGCCTCGGTGACAGTAGACACTGCAGGCACGGTGCGCAGTACCGCCTCGCAATTGGGCACATGGGCGACACCCTGCGCGATTAACTCGGCAAGCTTGCGTGTTGCGCCATGGCGCGAGTAATACAGAATTAGAATCTTCAAGGTGGCTGTACTCATGGCTTGCTATTATAGGCGGGTATATCGATGCGATTAGCGTGACTACTCAGCGCTATCCTGAACATGACTCCACGCTCCCCCCATCCCTCAGGCCGCTGGTCTGGCTCGCAAGTGCGCGATCTCGCACGTTTCGTGGGCATTCGTCTGCGCGAGGAGCACTTGTTCGAGGTTGCTGGCAGCCTGACGTATACCACGGTGTTGGCCCTGGTGCCGGTACTGACCATTGCGTTTGCCATCTTCACCACCTTCCCGCTGTTCACGACGTTTCGCGATTCGCTCGAAACTTACTTCGTACAGTCGGTGATGCCGAAAGGGATCGCCAACACCATACTTGATTACCTGACGCAGTTCTCCGCTAAAGCCAGTCGTTTGTCTGCGGTAGGGGCGGTGTTTCTGATGGTGACTGCGATCCTGATGTTCAGTATGGTGGATCGTACCCTGAACCGTATCTGGCACGTACGCGAATCGCGACCTTTGCTGCAGAGTCTGGTGGTGTATTGGGCGGTCATTACTGTCGGGCCTTTACTGCTCGGCGCGTCCTTGACAGCAGCTTCCGAATTTCTGCCGCTGCTCGGTGGTACTTCTCGCCAGCCTTCGTTGCTTTATTCAAGCACTGCGCTGTTGCTGTCGCTTTTGCTGTCGACCCTCGCGTTTGCGCTGTTGTATCTGACGGTACCGAATCGTTTCGTCGATTGGCGCGAGGCCCTTATCGGTGGGCTGGTAGCAGCGGTTGCTTTCGAGATCGCACGGAGGTTTTTTTCTTTTTCGATTTCATTCGGCGGCGGCTATCGCGCGATTTATGGTGCACTCGCCGCGATTCCGGTGTTCCTGATCTGGATTTACCTGTTCTGGCTGATCACACTGCTCGGTGCGGTGGTGGCCGCCGCAATTCCCGCCATACGCTTCGAGCGCTGGTGGCATCGCCCCGGCCCTGGGGATGCTTTTGTGGATGCGGTGGCACTACTGAAGGTATTGTTCGATGCGCGTTCTGATCACGCAGCCGTTGATGTGTGGGTCATACGAGAGCGTACGCAGCTCGGCTTCGAGGAGACCGAGCACTTACTGCAGCGAATGCTGGACGTGGGTTGGGTCGGTCGTATGCGTCCGCAGCGATCTGTCGTGATCTCTCTGGGTCGACGCGCGCAAGCCAAACATGACCGCTGGGTATTGCTGGCGAACCCGGACAAGCTAACGCTGGCCGAGGTGTTCCGCTTATTCGCTTTCAGCCCGGCACCAGATTCACCACTGTCTCAGCACGTGCTGACGCTGCTGAATCGTGATTTATCGCTGTCCATCACGGATCATTTCACAGCACTGCGCGCAAACGAAAATAGCTGATCCAGCACCTGATCCGGTTGTTCCGCCATCAGCGCGTGGCCGCAGGCCTCCAAAGTCACCGTCTTTGACTGTTTCATCGCTGAGGATAATGATGTCGCTGCTTTGGCGGGGGTCATGATGTCTTTGCGGCCGAGCAGAAACAGGGTGGGACAGCCAAGCGATGCGGCCGCCTGTTCGCCGTTGCCATAATCATTGCAGGCGGCGAAGTCGGTATAGAAAACCTGCGCCGGGTTGATCTCGGAGATACGCTGCATCAACCGACGGCTCCCCCCATGAACATAAAACCCTGGACCCGGTGCAGATGGTTTCTGCGCAATGGTGGAGTGCGACCAGATATTCACCATGTCGATTGCGACGGGTTCGCGATCGCGCGATGTCTCTAGCAGAGCAGGCGAGACGCGCATGGGGTAAGCGGTGCCTACCATCGCTAATCCCTTGATGCGCTCGGGACAACGCGCTGCGGCTTCCAGCGCGATCAGTGAGCCCATGCTATGACCGATCAGGATCGCTTGTTTGACGTTTGCCGCATCGAGTACCTGATTCAACCAATCTGCCATCGCCTCCACCGAGGGTAGCGCACTACCGCTGCTACGGCCATGCCCTGGCAAATCTACCGCCAGTACTGAAAATCCGTGATGAGCGAAGTAGCGGGTTTGTAAAATCCAGACGGAGTGAT
>CAZLJL010000056.1:0-8902 GCA_964559785.1 uncultured Bifidobacterium sp. | reverse complement strand
ACGACCGCGAGAAGCTGCAAGAGCGTGTCGCCAAACTGGCGGGCGGTGTTGCCGTCATCAAGGTTGGCGCAGCTACTGAAGTCGAAATGAAGGAAAAGAAAGCGCGCGTTGAAGATGCACTACACGCAACTCGTGCAGCCGTTGAAGAAGGCATCGTGGCTGGTGGTGGCGTAGCACTCCTGCGTGCACGTGCCAGCGTCAAGGTGAAGGGTGACAACACTGATCAAGACGCCGGTATCCGTATCGTGATGCGCGCGATCGAGGAGCCTCTGCGCATGATCGTCAGCAACGCTGGCGAAGAGGCCTCAGTTGTGGTCAACAAAGTGCTCGAAGGCAAAGGCAACTTTGGCTACAACGCTGCGAACGGCACCTACGGCGACATGGTCGAGATGGGCGTGCTGGATCCGGCCAAGGTCACGCGTTCGGCGCTGCAAAATGCGGCCTCGATCGCTGGCCTGATGCTCACCACCGACTGCATGGTGTCCGAGTTGACGGAAGACAAGCCAGCCGCTGGCCCAGGCATGGGCGGTATGGGTGGCATGGGCGGCATGGACGGCATGATGTAATCCTGCCCTCCGCAGTACCCCGAAAGGCCTGTAGAAATACAGGCCTTTTTTATTGCCCCTCAGTACCAGTATTTGCGCCAGCTCGCAAAAACTGCATCCCAACGGACTAAAGCGTCCGATCCGCTCCGATCAAGTGAACAATTAGCCGGTGATTGAAACTTATCGATAGCTGTTCGTTATTCGACGAGCGGTAACAAATCAAAGACTCTCCGCCAGCCCGAGCACCTCGACCGAGACGCTCGCTGTTAGGGCCGCTTAGGCCATACGAAAAGTAGGGCAAAGCGTCGCTCGCGATATCAGCAGGGCCTTGGCAGTGGGTCTTAAAAATAACAGCTGGAGGTGACACCCTATGTTTAGACTAATAAAGTCGAAGGGTCCTGCACGCACGCACGGTCCCAAGCGCGCTTATCGACCAATGCATACGACAACCGGTGAAGATAACCGGGTTACCAAGCTAAAAATACATATCAGCGAAGCAGTCGCTGATGGAGGAAGGAAGAGACTACAAGCGCTACGAGACTCCGATCTTTACCATGAGTGCTATGAGTGGGGAAAACGACAAGCGATCACTGCATCGACGAGTACCGATGGGAGTCAGCATACTGGCGCAAGGAATGCCGCGGCCGTACACACGATTTGCTACGCACTCGACGCATATACCGTTTTTGCGACACGTTATGAGGCTACACCCATCTCGCTCAATCAAAGATCCGCACAAGGCAAGACGGATTTTGAGCAGGTCTTTCTCAGGCAGATCCATGCTAAGCACCGAAATGATCTGCTTGAGCAGTTTCACGCAACATTTCAAAAAAACGATGAGGAAAGAAGGCAAGCATTACTGTCCTCGCTTAGCCCAAGCCTGCGCGAACGCTTGAGTGCTGATGGCGTGATTAAGGGCGTCGCAGATCAGATGGACCGTATCGGTGGCGAATCGCTCAACACCTCATTCATTGGCTTGAGCGAAGCCGAGCTGTTGGCATTACTCGACTACCTTAGCTCATCCAGCGGAACCTTCAACATCATCAACGGCGCAGCAATGGCACACGCCTACTATGGCGAACCAGCACTTCAATCTTGCGTTAATTTTTATAGCACCACCCTGAATAGTGCGATCGACAAGCTGTGTAAACACCCATGGTTTGCCCGAAGCAATATCACGGTCTACAAGGGAATAAGATTAACGACACTCGATGAGCCATTCCGTACTGCAATGCTGCGCGAGGCTTACCAGCAAAAGGGATTAGTAAGCTTCCCAAGCGTACTGTCAGCCAGTTGTGATGAGAACAGTAGCTACGCGCGGACCAAGTTTTCTGAGGGTTATGGTCTGGAGTGCGTCATTACTATGCGACAGGGCCTTTACGCTGACCCCTTCCATGACATTCGGAGTATGGGTGAGCATGAAATTCTCGGCCCGGCGAGACAGCGTTTTAAGGTGCAAGACCGGTCTTCCATGACGGTCAGCGATCCGCAAACGGGCACCGTGCAGGAAGTTGATCGATATCACTTGCAACCGGCGGACTGATCGACAGTCGAACCGAATCAACTGACGGCACCTGAAAAGGTGCCGTCGGTTTTTTCAATGCTTCGAGCGCCAGGACGGTGTGCGCTTATCAATGAAAGCTTGCACGCCCTCGAGGGCGCAGTCGTCCATCATGTTGCATGCCATGGTCTCACCGGCGAGCTGATAAGCCGCGGCAAGCCCCATCTCATCCTGTCGATAGAACATCTGCTTACCCATCGCAATGGCGACTGCCGGCTTGGCAATGATGGACGCAGTGAGCCGGGCAATTTCCTCATCGAGCGCCTCCGGAGCAACCACGCGATTGACCAAACCGCGCGCTTGCGCCTCATGCGCATCGATAAAATCCCCTGTGAGGAGCATTTCCATGGCCTGCTTGCGGAGTACATTGCGCGATAGCGCTACGGCAGGTGTCGAGCAAAACAAACCATAGTTCACACCGGATGCCGCAAACCGCGCCTCGGTGGATGCGACTGCCAGATCGCAGGTTGCGACCAGCTGGCAACCCGCTGCCGTTGCAAGACCATGAACACGCGCGATCACGGGCTGCGGTATTTTTTGCAGCGAGAGCATCAGTTGGCTGCACTGCTTGAATAACTGCTGATAGTAATCAAGTGAGGGGGTAGCACGCATTTGCTTCAGATCGTGCCCGGCACAAAAAGCCTTGCCCTCCCCTGCCAGTACCACGACCCGCACACGACTATCGGCTGCTATCGCATTGATCTCGTGCTGCAGTACGTCCATCATGGCTTGCGACAAGGGGTTTAGTCGATCACCACGATTTAACGTGAGTGTGGCTACCCCATTCTCATCCCGACGCAAGAGATAGGGCGGATCTTCATTCATGAGCGGCTGTGCCATGGTCTCTCCTGATTTTTTGATTACTCAGCTTCTTGAGGCAAAGCTTCGGTTGGCGCCACCACAAAACTCGCCAGCAGCGCAACGCGGCTTTCTGGTGTTTCCAAACTGATGCGGCCAAGCACGCCGCTACGATAATCCTGCAGCAAGGTATGCGCGGCTTTCTCGAGATCGAGGTCGCCACCTTTCAAGCGGTAGCCGCGCGCACGTGCGATAGTTTCGATCATACCCGGCCCGTCCAGCGTCTCGACCTTTGAGCCATAACGCTTTGCCAGTAGCTGCGGATAATGAAGCAACAGCTGATCTGCGAGAAAGTGGGCAACTTCTTCTTCAATAATCGCGTTCACACCGATTGCATGACTCGCCGCTAACATCAGACCATCTGAGGGATGGGCGATTTTTGGCCACATCAAGCCGGGTGTATCGATCAGTACGATGTTATTCCCGAGCTGCAGCCGTTGCTGCGTCTTGGTCACGGCGGGTTCATCACCCACCCTGGCGACGCGCTTTTTTAGTAAGGCGTTCATCAGGGTCGACTTACCGACGTTGGGTATTCCCATGATCATCATGCGTAATGGCTTGAGTGCTGTACCGCGGTGCGGCGCTAGCTTGAGGCAGAGCGCAGGCAACTTCGCCACCTCGGCGGGCTTACGACAAGAAAGCGCGACCGCACTCACCTTAGGCTGCGCGCCAAAATAGGCCAGCCAGGCCTTGGTCGCAGCAGGATCAGCCAAATCGCTCTTGTTCAGAATCTTCAAGCACGGCCGCTGACGCGCGCGGCGTAATTCCTCGATCATGGGGTTACTACTTGCCTGTGGCAGGCGCGCGTCCAGCACCTCGATGACCAGATCGACCTTCTCCATGGATTCCGCCGCTTTCTTGCGGGCGGCGTTCATGTGACCGGGGAACCATTGGATGGACATAAGATAAGCGAATGAGAAATCTGCGGGCTATTCTAACTGCGGGCCACCTTGGCGCCAGAAAACTACCTACCGAAGGCACACGGCTGGCAAACCGAATCAGATATGGCCACAGGGGCTATTTCGAGCATTATGCATGAGGCATTGATGCTCTATACTCTGCGCGCATCTTGCCGTCTGCCTGCCACTGTCACTTCGATGAAAAAACTCCCTGCACTACTGATTCACGCGCTTGCGGTTGCCATGCTTGCCGCCTCGCCAGCACACGCAGCCCACCCGTCCGGCAGCAAGAAAAAGCCGATTGCAAAGTCACGTAGCGCCAAAGCAAAGCCCGCGCAGAAACCACGTTCCAAATCAAAAGCGATAACACCGGCACCCGAATTTGCCAATTTCACGCAGTGGCAAGCGGTTGATGGATTTATTGACGAGATGTGCCGCGATCACGGCTTCGAGCGCGAAGCTCTGCGTAGCTTGTTCGGCCAGATTCAGTACCTCGACAGTGTGGTTAAGTTAATCAATCCACCACCCGTTGGCACCGTCAAGAATTGGAGTGCGTACCGGGCTCGCTTCATTGAGCCACGTCGACTGAATGCCGGTACAAAATTCTGGAATCGCTACACGGTAGAGCTAGAACGTGCACAGCAAGAATTCGGCGTGCCGGCCGAGATTATCGTTGGGGTACTGGGCGTAGAAACTATGTACGGACAAGCCACGGGCAAGTTTCGCGTCGTCGACTCACTCACGACGCTTGCCTTCGCCTATCCTGAAACACACAACCGTGAGCCTCGAATGGCTTACTTCAGAAATGAGCTAAAACAAGCGCTGCTCTATGCGCGGGAAAGTAATGTCGACCCACTCTCCTTGCATGGTTCATTTGCAGGCGCCATTGGTTGGCCACAATTCATGCCCGGCAGTATTCGTCGCTACGCAGTAGATTTCGACGGCGACGGAAAAATTGATCTGCGTAATTCCGCAGTCGACGCGATCGGCAGTATTGCCAGCTTTTTGTCGCAGCACGGCTGGCAACGTGACCAGCCACTGGTGTTTCCCGTGCGGGTGACAGCCAATATGCCCTGGCCATCGCTAATCGGTCGGAGTTTGGAGGCCAAGCTCAGTCGTGAAGAGCTGCAGGTCGCTGGCGTCATTGTCCCGGACGAAGTACCCGCTTCTCACCCTTATGGGCTGTTCGATCTGGAAGACGGTAGCCACCCTACCCGCTACTTGCTAGGAACCCAAAACTTCTTCGCCATCACCCACTACAACCGTAGCTACTACTACGCGATGGCCGTGATCGAACTTGGGCAAGCGATCAGCCGCCATCGTCTTCGTTGAGTTGATCGCCGCGCTAGACGCGCGATCAACGATCTAAGACTCGACTCACCGCACCAATTTCAAAAATGTTTACAGAGTTACTAACAACCCATAGAATTTGTTGTCAATTATAAAACTCAATTGCCTATCGGCTGCGATGGTTGGTGCGACTCTCCGGCAAACGAACAGATCAACTCCGCTGCGTCCCCAGACCGCCGCATTTGAATCACCTGACCTACTCGGAACCAAGACCCTATGAGCACTCCGTCTGATCATCAGGATAGCCATCGACTTGCAGACCAGATTGCCTACGATCCCAACAATTTGTTGGATTCACTGATCGAAAAGCTTCATCTGAAAAATGACGCCGCCTTGTCCCGCGCGCTCGAAGTGGCACCCCCGGTGATCAGTAAGATTCGCCATCGCCGCTTGCCGGTCGGTGCCTCGCTGCTGATCCGCATGCATGAGGTGAGCAATCTATCGATACGTGACTTACGGGTGCTGATGGGCGATAGGCGTGAGAAATTCCGTATCAGCGATAAGCAGTTCAAACCAAAACCTGCTGCACACTAATAATGTCGCTGGCCAGGTGGGACTGAAGAAGACAGTACTCGACGTCCGACGATTCAGCACCGCCAGCGAATCATTGATTGGACGTCAGAGCGGCTCAAGCAAAAGGGCGATGGCTAGGCGGGGAAGACGCCGGTGGAGAGATACCTATCTCCGCGATCGCACACGATAAATACGATGACCGCATTTTCAACGGTCATCGCGACACGTAACGCTACCTCGCAAGCACCGGCAGCAGAGATACCGGCAAAAATTCCCTCTTCAATCGCCATACGACGCGCCATTTGCTCGGCGACTGCCTGACTGACGCTCTCGACCTGATCAACTCGGGTACGGTCAAAAATTTTCGGCAGATAGGCTTCGGGCCACTTTCGTATGCCTGGAATTTGTGAACCTTCTTCGGGTTGTGCACCGATGATGCGAATGTCTGGATTCTTTTCTTTCAGGTAGCGCGATACACCCATGATGGTACCGGTGGTGCCCATCGCACTAACAAAATGCGTGACGCGACCCTCGGTATCACGCCAGATCTCAGGCCCGGTGGTTTCATAGTGCGCGCGCGGATTGTCCGGATTGGCGAACTGATCGAGAATTTTGCCTTTACCGTCACGCTGCATCTGATCGGCTAAGTCGCGCGCGTATTCCATACCACCGGATTTAGGCGTGAGCACTATCTCTGCACCATACGCCGCCATGCTTTGGCGCCGTTCGAGACTCAGGTTCTCCGGCATCAGCAGAATCATGCGGTAGCCCTTCATGGCTGCTGCCATGGCCAGCGCAATACCGGTATTGCCACTGGTGGCCTCAATCAGGGTATCCCCGGGCTTGATCTCTCCACGCTCTTCGGCCCCGCGAATCATGGCGAGCGCCGGTCGGTCTTTCACCGAGCCCGCGGGATTATTCCCTTCAAGCTTGCCGAGAATGATGTTGTTACGCCGAGCGATTTCTTCACCAGGTAAGCGCTTAAGCTGTGCCAGTGGGGTATTACCTACGAGATCCTCGATCGAATGAAATGACATGGCGATGTTTTGCGAAGAGCAAAGTAAACCGCCATTGTAGTGGAAAGCCTTCAGGCGCTACGGCCACTGTACGCGACCGTAGCCAGACTGATTACTTACTGGCGGGCGCCTTCTCAGCACCTTTCTCGGCGCCTTTCTCAGCGCCCTTTTCCATACCCTTCTCGGCACCCTTGTCAGCGCCCTTCTCTCCAGCCTTTACTGCAGCTTTATCCTCCCGCTTGCCGGACTTGCTGCTACCAGACGCAGGGCTCTCATAGCTCTTGCCGTTGACGGTCAGGCCTGCTGCCGAGAGTTTGACCGCATTGCGAGCACCGACGCCTTTGACACGTCGCTCCAGATCCGCCCAATCCTTGAAGTTTCCATTTTTCTCGCGCTCGGCAAGAATCGCTTTCGATGTTGCAGGACCCACGCCCGTAATACTGTCTAGTGCTGCTTGATCGGCAGTATTGACATCGGCCGCTGCAAATACCGAACCTGCAAACATCAGCAGCGCAAGGGCTGGCAACCAGAATTTTTTCAGCATGAATGACTCCGCGTTAAGTTGATCAGAAGCGCGGCCAAGAACAACAGAGGCCGCGACAGCATTAAACGCGAGGAAAGCTGAATTGAACGAGCAAGAAGGGATGATTGTTTTGCATTGTGCGGTGATAGGTCAGGCTTGACCCATCACCGACAAATCTTCGGTACGACGCGGTGCGTAGCTTTCCCAATGACTACAACCCGGGCAATGCCAGTAGAACTGTCGTGACTTGAAGCCGCAGTGACCGCACTGATAACGACCAAGCTTTTGCGCATAGCCGCCGACTAAACTCTTTACCATCGACAACTCGGCGAGCCGTTCAGGCGGTGCGTGCATGAGACGCGCCTCGATCAATTTATCGAGGCCAAGCAGTGTTGGCGTACGACGCAATTCATCATTCACGAGTTGATTGGCTGCGTCAGCACCATCGAGCTCGAGCACTCCGCGAAATACTACCTCCAGCAAATCAATCGAAGGTGTCTCAGCCAGATAACCGCGCAAGAGGTTGAGGCCCTCACGTAGCCGATCGACATGCCGGTACCCTTCCAGCAATCGCTGCGCAACCAAGCCCACATGCGCTGCGCTCTGCTGCTCGACACGACGCCAAGTGCGAAGTGCCGCTTCAGTATCGCCTTTGGCCAGCAAGGCATCGCCGGATAACAAGGTGGCGCGGACATTATTGCGATCATAGGCAAGCGCTTTATCGAGCGTCGCCAGCGCTGCATCCGGATTTACATGCACCAGCTCATCCTGCGCAATCTCGCAATGAAACTGTGCGATCTCTTTTTGGTAGGCACCAGAACCCGAAGCTTGCAGCGCCAGTGCGGCGTCAATCGCACGTCGCCACGCTTTCTCGCGCTGATAAATTTCCAGCAGCGCGCGGCTTGCCATTGGCGCAAATGCCGTCCCCTCGAGCTGATGAAAGGTTTCCTCGGCACGATCGAGCAGACCCGCCTTGAGATAATCCTGCCCCAGCTCGAAGCGTGCCTTGGCACTCATCTCCGCCGATAAGTCTGCGCGGGCCAGTAGATTTTGATGGACCCGTACTGCACGCTCAATTTCGCCACGCCGACGGAATAACTTACCGAGGGCAAAATGAAGTTCTGCAGTTTCCGGATCCAGGCGGGCAATCTCGACGAAGGCATCAATGGCTTTGTCGGGATCTTCATCGAGCAGGGCATTCAAGCCTTGGTAATAGCTACGCGGTAGCCGGCGCGACTCCGAGATCACATGACGGATATCGACGCGCGCAGCAATCCAGCCGAGCGCAAAAAAGAAAGGGATGGAGACCAGCCACCAGGTTTCGAATTCCATACGGGCTCCTGGTCAGAGACCAACCTGCTCAATCAGACTGTCTGGCGCTGGCGGCTGGGTGCGCACCTTGGCAAGCTCTGCTGCCGACTGCTTTTGCTGCTCGGCTTCACGCTTTAACGCTAACAACTCGCGACGGTAACGCAGCAAGGCACTGGTCATGGCAAGCACGCCAATCACCAAGCCAAGCAACAGGAAACCCAGCAACAGCAGAATCAGGGGCGCACTCGCTTTTGCGTTCCAGAACAGGTGGAGTACAACCTCATCGGTATTCTTCAATGCAAAATCAAAGAACACAATGAAGAGCG
>CAZLJL010000055.1:0-8918 GCA_964559785.1 uncultured Bifidobacterium sp. | reverse complement strand
TGCTGAATGTATCTTACGACCCAACGCGCGAGCTTTATCAGGATTTCAATAAGTCTTTCGCCGATCATTGGAAGAAAACCTCTGGTCAAGATGTCAAAATCAAGCAGTCGCATGGCGGTGCCGCCAAGCAGGCGCGCTCAGTGATCGACGGCTTACAAGCCGACGTGGTAACACTGGCGCTGTCATATGACATCGACGAGATTGCACAGCGTGGCATCATCGCCAAAGATTGGCAAAAACGGTTACCAAACAACAGTGCACCGTATACCTCGACCATTGTTCTATTGGTCCGCAAGGGCAACCCCAAGAACATCAAAGAGTGGAGCGATCTGGCCCGACCAGGCATCTCGGTCATTACCCCCAACCCGAAAACCTCCGGTGGTGCACGTTACAACTTCCTGGCCGCTTGGGGTTATGCCCTGAAACAGCCCGGCGGTAATGAAAAAACCGCGCAAGAGCTGCTCACTAAAATCTACAAGAACGTACCGGTGCTTGATTCAGGTGCGCGTGGATCGACCACTACCTTTATCGAACGAGAAATCGGTGATGTCTTGATCACTTGGGAAAACGAAGCGCTGTTGGCGATCCGTGAACTTGGTCCAGACAAAGTGCAAATTGTTGTACCGTCTTTGAGTGTGTTGGCAGAGCCACCTGTCACCGTCGTCGACAAAGTCGTTGATCGGCGTGGCACCCGTAAGGTCGCCGAGGCGTATCTGAATTATTTGTACTCAGATGCAGGCCAGGAACTCGCGGGCAAGCACTACTACCGGCCGATCAATGAAAAAATCGCCGCTAAGTATTCATCGCAATTCCCAAAATTGAAGCTGCTAACGGTGGATGAAATCGCCGGTGGCTGGACCAAAGCCCAGAAAACGCATTTCGCGGACGGCGGCACCTTCGATCAAATCTATCAACCTAAGTAATACCTCGAGCAGGCGGTGATCACACCGCCCTGCCTCCCCTAAAAAGAAAGGAAATACCATGAACCCGGGACAAAAAACCCTGGGCAGGCCCCTCTCACGCCTGCTGATTGCCAGTGCCATTGCTGCAGCCTTCCCCGCCTATGCAAATGACGCCAGCGAAATCGAAAAACTCAAAGCGCAAATCGAAGAGCTCGATCAAAAGCTGAAGATCCTTGGCCGCAAGCAGGAGCTGGTGAATGAGGATGTAGCTGCCAAGCAAAAGGCTGCGCCAACGGTGACTGCCAGCGATAGAGGCTTCGGCTTTAAATCGCAGGATGGGCAGTTCGAGTACCGGTTTCGGGGCATCATCCATGCTGACTACCGTGAGTTTGGTGGTGATGCTTTCCCGACAGCGAACGATGGCTTCTTAGCGCGCCGTGTTCGCCCTACCTTTGAAGGAACCGTGTTCGGTAAATACGGATTTCGCTTTACGCCAGAGTTCGCTGAATCAGGCGATGGCAGCTCAACGTCTGCCCCAAATCAAAACCGGTCAAGGGTTGTTGATGCCTATCTCGATATCCGCCATGACCCGTCGTTTCAAATTCGTATCGGTAAATTCAAACCGTTCGTTGGTCTTGAACGACTTCAATCAGCCTCTGATATCAAATTTATAGAGCGTAGCTATGTGAGTAATAATTTTCTCCCGAACCGAGATTTTGGTATCTCGGTGTTTGGTGATGTACTGGGTAAACGGCTCAACTACGCAGTCGGTGTATTCAATGGCGTAAGAGATGGCGGCGACATTAGTACTGCACAAGATGCCAATAGCAAAAAGACTTATGCTGCGCGAGTTTTTGCTACACCGTTTATTGAAAGTGATAGCGTACTAAAAGGTTTAGGTGTCGGGATCGCCGGTACCTCAGGCAATGTCGATGCCCTGCCAACTTATCGCTCCGGTGGTTTTCAGAACACTGTATTCACCTACACCGGTGCTAGCACTAATGGCACGCAAACCCGGTTATCGCCGCAAGCATATTTCTATCACGGTCCACTAGGGCTAATGTATGAATACGCAGAAGTGTCGCAGCCTATAAGAAACGCTGGGTCCACCGTCACGACCAAGCCAAAAAACAGCGCCTGGCACTTAACCGCATCCTGGTTATTGACCGGAGAAGATGCATCGTTCCGGGGCGTCAAGCCTTTTAGCCGATTCCAATCGGGTCCTGAGGGCGGTTGGGGCGCGTTCGAAGTGGTAGCGCGGCTACAAGAAAACCAAATTGACCGTAATCTGCCCGCAACATTCCAATCGGGACAATACGCTCTAGGAGCAAAAAGTTCGGCGATTGGACTGAACTGGTATCTGAACGAGTCCTCAAAAGTCGCACTGAACTACGAAGTGACTGAGTTGGTCGGCGGCACACTCGATAGCAGAACTGAAAGATTCGCCGCGGCTCGCTACCAGCTCTCGTTCTAATTAAACCCAACCGCTAATCTCCTAGGTTGTTTTGGCCGGCCCGCGGGTTTTCTCGCCGGCCGGCACTTTTATGTCAGCCGCCTTATTCGTTATCCATCTAAGGAAATGCCTAAAAATTCGTTCTGTTTATAACGAATCCCGCCAATAATCCGCCCTTCCTTCGCAGTTCACCGAGTTATTTCATGAGTACTGCTGCATTTTCGGCAACAGCACCGCGCGGCACACAGCGTGTCCTGCCTGGCTTCTCGCTGTCGCTTGGCTTCACCGTGCTGTACCTGTCGCTGATCGTATTGATCCCGCTTTCTGCGCTGGTATTCAACACGCTGGCGATGAGCTGGGATGCCTTTTGGACAACCGTCACCTCACCCCGGGTTCTGGCCGCGTACCGGCTGAGCTTTGGCGCTTCACTGGTAGCTGCGCTGGTCAATGCGGTGTTCGGCACCATTCTGGCGTGGGTCTTGGTGCGCTATGAATTCCCATTCCGCCGCTTGCTGGACGCTTTTGTTGATCTGCCCTTTGCACTGCCTACTGCGGTTGCAGGTATCGCGCTCACTGCACTCTATTCGGGCAAAGGTTGGATTGGTCAATTTCTTGAACCCTATGGCATGAAGGTCGCATTCACGCCGACCGGTGTCGCGGTTGCTCTGGTGTTTATCGGCCTGCCATTTGTCGTTCGGACTGTTCAGCCTGTGCTGGAAGAAGCTGAGCGTGAGCTGGAAGAAGCGGCAGCAAGCTTGGGTGCCAATCGGCTACAAACCTTCGTGATGGTGATTCTGCCGACAATTTTGCCGGCCATGATCACGGGCTTCGCACTGGCATTTGCGCGCGCTCTGGGCGAGTACGGTTCGGTGATTTTCATTGCGGGCAATATGCCCATGATCTCTGAAATCACCCCCCTACTCATCGTCACCAAACTCGAACAGTACGACTACCGAGGCGCGACTGCCATCGCCGTCGTCATGCTGGCGGCATCTTTCGTGATGCTGTTGGCGATTAATTTGCTGCAGGCCTGGATGCGTCGTCGCGGTAGCAAGGAACCAAAATGAGCGCGACAACGATTACACCAAGTGTGCCGGCGCGTATCGAGCCACCGTATGTGCCCGCCGCGACCAGTGAGCCGGGTTGGGTACGGTTCGCATTGATTACGATCGCAGTCGGTTTTGCGATTCTGTTCTTGCTGATACCGCTAGCAGTAGTATTCACCGAGGCATTCAAAAAAGGCTGGGATGCCTACCTCGCCGCCATCACCGAAGAAGATGCTTGGCTTGCGATCAAGCTGACACTACTGACGGCAGCGATTGCAGTGCCGGCTAACCTGATTTTTGGTTTGTCGGCCTCCTGGGCGATTGCCAAGTTCGAATTTCGCGGCAAGAACCTGTTGCTCACATTAATCGACCTGCCGTTCTCGGTATCACCCGTTATTTCAGGTTTGATTTATGTGCTGCTATTCGGTGCGCATGGCTGGTTCGGCGCTTGGCTCATGTCACATGATATTCAGATTCTGTTCGCGGTACCGGGCATCGTACTCGCGACCATCTTCGTTACCTTCCCGTTTGTCGCACGTGAGTTAATCCCACTGATGCAATCGCAAGGTAATGAGGAAGAAGAGGCTGCGCTGGTGCTAGGCGCCTCTGGCTGGCGTACATTTTGGCATGTGACTCTGCCGAATATTCGTTGGGGTTTGCTGTACGGCGTGATTCTGTGTAACGCGCGCGCCATGGGTGAGTTCGGTGCGGTGTCGGTGGTGTCGGGTCACATCCGCGGTGAGACCAACACGATGCCGCTGCAAGTCGAAATTCTTTATAACGAATACAACTTCGCTGCGGCTTTCGCAGTGGCATCCTTGCTAGCGCTACTGGCACTGGTCACGCTCGCGATTAAAACTTTTATTGAGTGGCGTCTGTCGCATCA
The DNA here is from genome assembly GCA_964559785.1 of uncultured Bifidobacterium sp. Lineage (GTDB taxonomy): Bacteria > Pseudomonadota > Gammaproteobacteria > Burkholderiales > Burkholderiaceae_D > Pernthalerella. The sequence continues at coordinate 4,631 of CAZLJL010000055.1, read as the reverse complement.
GACCCCCATCAACCCCGAGGAAGCATCATGAGTATCGCTGTCAAAAATATCGGCAAACGCTTCGGTAACTTTGTTGCGCTGGACAATGTCTCATTGGATTTTCCGACCGGCGAGTTGACCGCACTGCTGGGCCCCTCCGGCTGCGGTAAAACAACACTGCTACGTCTCATCGCTGGGTTGGAGCAACCCGACGAAGGTCAAGTCATTCTGGATGGTGAGGACGCATCCCAACGAGACGTGCGTGAACGCCAAGTGGGTTTCGTGTTTCAGCATTACGCCCTGTTCCGGCATATGAGCGTGTTCGACAACATCGCCTTCGGCTTGCGCGTCAAGCCTCGTGCACTCCGTCCCAGTAAGGAAGAAATTCACGACAAGGTGATGCGCCTGCTGTCGCTGGTACAACTCGATTGGCTGGCAGATCGTTATCCATCCCAGTTATCTGGCGGCCAGCGCCAACGTATTGCACTGGCACGCGCACTCGCAGTTGAGCCACGCGTACTATTACTGGACGAACCCTTTGGTGCACTTGACGCTAAGGTACGTAAAGAGCTACGCCGCTGGCTGCGCCGACTACACGATGAACTGCATGTGACAAGTATCTTCGTGACCCATGATCAGGAAGAGGCTTTGGAAGTTGCCGATCGTGTGGTTCTGATGAATCACGGCAAAGTAGAACAAGTCGGCGCACCGGATGATGTTTACAACCACCCAGCTTCGCCCTTCGTCTACGGCTTCCTGGGTAATGTCAATCTATTCCATGGACGTGTGCACGAAGGGGTTCTAGCCGCAGGAGACGCGACCCTCTCTGTGCCCGATCATAGTCATGCACGCGACGCACTCGGTGTCGGCTATGTTCGGCCCCATGAACTTGATATCGAGCCTTTCACGCCGGACGGTGATGGTATCGTTGCAGTACTCAAGCGTTCACATGCGATTGGTCCTTTGGCACAGCTTGAGCTTGAACGTAGCGACGGCGGCGGACAAATCGAAGCGGTACTGCCGGCTGAGCGATTCGCGCAATTACAACTTCATACTGGCGCTACGGTCAGGGTAAAACCGAGACGCGTTCGAGTCTTCCTCGAAGAAGCTGCCTGATCAAAGTCAGCGATGAATTTTCAGCAGCTGAGATCGGTACGTGAAGCAGCGCGTCGAGGATACAACCTGACCGAAGTGGCGAACGCCTTGTTCACGTCGCAGCCCGGCGTGAGCCGTCAGATTCGCGAGCTGGAAGAAGAACTCGGCATTGATATCTTCGAACGAAACGGTAAACGTCTAACCGGCTTGACCGAGCCCGGCAAAGAAGTACTCCATATTGTCGAAAGACTGTTGCTGGAAGCAGAGAATCTGCAACGTGCCGGTGAGACATACTCCGGTAAAACTACCGGTACGCTGTCGATCGCAGCAACACACACCCAAACACGGTATGTATTACCGCGTGCCGTGCAGCATTTTCGAACCGCGTTTCCGCATGTCCGCATAGCGCTGCAGCAAAGCGCCCCAGAGCACATCGCTGAATGGGTACTGTCGGGGAAAGCAGATATCGGCATCGCGACGGAAGGCTTGTCGCGGTTTGAGGGCTTGGTCTCGTTTCCCTGCTACGAGTGGCATCACGTGATCGTCGTACCCGACGGCCACCCTCTGCTCGCCGCCAAGTCGGTCACACTTGAACTCCTTGCGGAGTATCCGCTGATCACCTATGACATCGGCTTCACCGGGCGAAGTCATATTGACCAAGCCTTCACTGAACAACAGATCTCGCCAGATATCGTATTGACTGCGATGGATTCCGATGTGATTCAGCAGTATGTGACGATGGATCTTGGCGTCGGTATCGTGGCATCCATGGCAGCCGAGCATCTCCCCGCCAACCTGCACCCGATTCCCGCGAATCATTTATTCGCGCCAAATGTCACCCGAGTAGCGGTCCGCCGAGGGGCGTTTTTACGTGAATACGCTATAGACTTCATCCAACAACTCGCCCCCAAGTTAAAGCTGAACGAATTAGCGGAAGCAGTAAACTGGCGTCGTTGATAAATCAGTAATCCGAGTCAATACGTCCTATTAGGAAAAATAGGACGTCGGCGATACCCGTCATCGCTTCACCAGCGCTTGGGTGGCACGATAAAACCTACATATCGGAAATGCTTTGGCTTGGGGAATTGCCACCCCTCTCTATGCGCTGTAAATACAATTTCTTCAATGGGCATATCATGACTGAGTAGCCAGTCACGCGCTGTCTGCTCGCATTGCTCCTGTTGCGATAGGGCTCCGACCATTGGCGGACAATAGATCAAGCCAAAATCATGCTGCCACCTTCCTGCGATAGATTCGTCTAATGCGGCGGGTAATTGATCAGGTAGACCTGGCAGGACTCGGATTTTTGGATCTCCATAAAACGCAAGACCAGCATTTTCTGCCCATGTCCCGCCCACCCATGCAGGACGAGCAGCGTTTGCCTGAGTATCCCAGCGTGAAAGCATTTCCTTCGCCGCCTCTCGGCGTGGTAGATAGACGATCTCTTCCTCGGCCAAGCTAGAACGCAGCCTGTCGATGAGCGAGCCGGCAAGCACGATGGTCACCATCACGATTAACCACTTTGTGAGTGCTGGCAGGTCACGAACAGATTTCTCGTCATCGTCCGAAGCGGCCGTCAAATTTCGAAGCCACAGTATCGGAAATCCATACCCAATCGGAATTGACCAGGGGAGAGAGAGCTCGACAAAACCGGATAATCCAAAAAGCAATGTCAATACATAGGGGAGTAGAACGGACCAAAACAAAAGATCATTTCGACTTTTTGGCAGCCATGCCACATAGATGCGCTGCCACCACATCAGCTTTCGGTCACCGAAAAATTGAACACAGATAATCAGCGCGATTCCCCAATAGATGATCGGCGCCAGAAAGAATTTTAGTAACTGTGTCCATGAAACCCCATCGCCCCCTTGATCGCCGACATACCTTAATGTGATCAGATCATGCGATAGCAACCATGAAATATGGGGTGATAGAGCGACCACAAAAACAAGTAACGCAATCCAAGGGTGGGGCGTCTTCAGCCATTGCCTCCCCTGAGCCGATGCAATTGTCAGTATGCCAAGCGCAAGCAGCAAAACCCCGCTGTAGTATTTTCCTAACATCGACAAAGCAGCAAGGAGTCCAAGGATAAGACCACGGCGATATCCTGCGCCTGGCTCGTGCACACATATCCACCATTGCCAAACAAGCCACGGCCATAACAGCAGCAAGATACTGTTTGCGTTGAATTTCCCCGCGAGCGTCGTATAGGGAAGCGCACACATTTGTAGTAGTACGGCCGCTAGCGCAAATCTACCCAGGCCAACTGCGCGCGCAAGCTGGTAGACACCATAAAGACCACCGGCGGCAACCAGATACGACAGCAGAAAATAAAGGCGATCACTAGTTGGTATCACCGAGAACCAAAGTCCGGCGATCCAACCAACTAGGGGCGGGTGCTTGAAACTGCCCCAAGAAAAAACTTGTCCCCAGGCGAACCCTTCCAGCATATCGGCGTACCGATCGAGATTTGCAGAAAATAATCCGCGGGCCAGCGTCCATACAGCTACATAGACCCCTAGCGCTATGAGTAGATCAGCTTGATTGAGTTTCTTCGTAGACACGGCAGAAAAAATAGGAGGAATTCAGAATTATGAATGTAACGATCAAATCGCTCACACTATCGGAGGGAATGTTGCCATGTTGCTTAGTAGTGCTCGATACCGTCAGAAATGCCCAGTGCCGCGGGCGAAGGCAATATCTGGATGAGAAACACATCAACTAGCGAACGGGATTATCACATGCGCCGACCCGCTCGAGCGCAAGACCCGGCGTGTATCTTTTGCAAAATGAAGCAGATCAGTCGGCCTGCGGTCCTATGCCTGCGGACTCACTGCGCACAGGCCAGAGAGTCACCTCCCACAGTATCGTATTACAGGGCGCGTGTGGCCAAATACTAGCCGGCGCTTATGGTTTGGACTCAAGAAACACCATGACTAGCCGATACCTGAGTAGAGAACTTCCGCGGAATGCATGCCGCTGGATTTCCAAACAATGACCTACCGCCAGTCTGCCGGACAATCGCGCATGAACCTATGGCGGGCCGGTGCTCCGTAACGCTGATTTGACCCGCGAAATGTGAAAATGAGCCGAACCACACAATCCCACACAACGGCAAGCACCGACGGATCCGTTGAGCCCTTTTCGCACGACCTAATTGGCTCCGGCGCATGGGTTTTGCCGCTGGTTCTCGCCACTCTGCTGGTTTATCTCGAATTCAAAAAAAGCGCAGCCCGGGGGAAATTCGCGCTGGGCCTACTGCTCGTGACGGGACTGATGATTATTCTTGTGCCCATGTTCGGATCGCTTCTTCTGGCGCTGGCGATGTTTGGGCTGATTTTAAGTATTCTGGAGCAAATGCATTAAGGGTAAGGCTGTTACGTGTAAACCAATCACCGCTCAGAAGGATCAACTACAGGATCACCCGGTTCAGGATTGGGGACTGAGCCCGGAGTTGCCATAAACACTGATAACAGCAACATAAAAAATGCTGCTTCAGAGACAAGAAATAATGGCGCATGAAACATGGAATCCGTGACCAAGGTCGCTACCAA
>CAZLJL010000054.1:0-8967 GCA_964559785.1 uncultured Bifidobacterium sp. | reverse complement strand
AGCTTCAGCTTGGATAAAACAGGCGTTACGGATGTCATGTGCGCTAGTGTAGCGCCGGACGATTAATGCTCGGCTTGGCGCGCGTCCGGCAGCATCGTGACGCCGTTGAGCGTACAGGACAGCACCAATTGGCGTACTGCATCAATCGCGCCCTGACGGGTGAAGCTCTTGCGCCATGCGATCACCACCCGACGTGATGGCGGTGGTGCTTCGAATGGCAGGTAGCGCAAGATATCTTTGGGACCTGCGCTTGCAGGTACCGATGCCTTGGGGAGTACGGTGATGCCGATACCCGAGGCGACCATGTGCCGTATGGTTTCCAGCGATGAGCCCTCAAAGGTACGCGCGATGCCACCGCCCGAGGTCGAGTAGCGCGACATTTCCGGGCAAACCTCCAGTACCTGATCGCGGAAGCAGTGACCTGCGCCCAACAGCAGCATGGTCTCGTTTTTGAGTTCTTCGGCGCTGATGCTTGTGCGGTCGCACCAGTGATGATGGCGCGGAATCGCCACCATGAATGGTTCATCGTAGAGCGCCTGCACCATCATGCCCTGATCATTGAATGGCAGCGCCAGAATGGCGGCATCTAATTCACCTGAGCGCAACAGCTCCAGCAGTTTCACGGTGAAATTCTCTTGCAGTACCAGTGGCATCTGCGGCACTTGCTCGATCAGCTTGGGTACCAGTTGGGGCAGCAAGTAAGGCGCGATGGTGTAGATCACGCCGACTCGCAGTGGGCCGACCAAGGGATCTTTATTTTGGTTTGCGATGTTCTTGATATAGGCGGTTTGCTCAAGCACGTGTTCGGCTTGTGCAATGATCTGAGCACCGATCGGTGTCACCGTGATTTCAGAGCCACCGCGTTCGAAGATGGCCACGCCGAGCTCGTCCTCAAGCTTTTTGATCGCAACGGATAAGGTCGGCTGTGCGACGAAGCAAGCCTCTGCCGCCCGACCAAAGTGCTTCTCCCGCGCTACAGCAACAATATATTTCAGTTCCGTTAATGTCATGCCCAAGAGTGTCGCACAAACTCTCGATCGTGCTGAAGCTGATAATGGTTTAAACGCGTAAAAAGTCTTCCCGCGCACCCAGCCAGCGCGCCAAATGCGCCTCGGCGACTGCTGGCTGCTGCGTTAGCAGCGTCGCGGCCAGGTCCCGCGCGCGCTCGACCAGCCACTGATCTTTCTCCAAGTCCAAAAAGCGCAGCATGGCTTGACCAGACTGGCGTGCACCAAGGAACTCCCCCGGGCCGCGAATCTCGAGATCGCGCCGTGCAATCTCGAAGCCGTCGCTGCTCTCGCGCATGATTGTGAGTCGCTGTTTTGCGATGGGGCCGAGCGGGCCTTGGTACATCAACAGGCAGACGCTGGCGGCCGCGCCACGGCCGACCCGCCCCCGGAGCTGATGAAGCTGTGACAATCCGAAGCGCTCAGCATGCTCGATCACCATCAGCGAAGCATTTGGCACATCGACGCCGACTTCAATCACTGTGGTGGCCACCAGCACGTGAATCTGGCCCTGTGCGAAGGCCTCCATGGTTGCCTGCTTTTCTGCTGGTTTTAGACGGCCGTGCACAAGCCCAACACGCAGATCCGGCAGGGCCGCCGACAACAGTGCATGTGTTTCGGTGGCTGTTTGGAGTTGTAGCGCCTCCGACTCTTCAATCAAGGGGCAAACCCAGTACACCTGTCGGCCTTCGAGTGCAGCGGCGTGCACTCTTTCGATGACCTCTTCACGTCGCTCCTGCGCCACCAAGCGGGTCACGATCGGTGTACGGCCCGGGGGTAAGGCATCGATTACCGAGACCTCGAGATCCGCAAAGTAAGTCATTGCCAAGGTACGCGGGATGGGCGTGGCTGACATCATCAGCTGATGCGGCACGCTGTCGACACCCTTATTACGCAGCGTGAGCCGTTGGGCGACGCCAAAGCGATGCTGTTCGTCGACGATGACCAGACCCAGCTGGGCGAACGCCACTTCTTGCTGAATCAACGCATGCGTACCGACTACCAGCCTTGCTGCACCGGATTCAATCTCGAGCTTGGCCGCTTCCTTCTCGCGCTTGCGCAAGCTGCCCGTGAGCCAGGCCACTTTCACACCGAGCGGCGTTAGCCAGCCCTCGATCTTGCGAAAGTGCTGCTCCGCCAAAATTTCGGTCGGTGCCATCAGTGCGGCCTGGTAGCCGCTATCAATCGCTTGGGCGGCCGCGAGTGCCGCGACGACGGTTTTACCGCTGCCGACGTCACCTTGCAGCAGCCGTTGCATCGGGTAGGCCTGGCGCAAGTCAGCGCGGATTTCTTCCAGCACGCGTTGCTGCGCCGCTGTCAGGCTAAAGGGCAGTGAACGAAGCAAAGCCTCGGACAGTGCGCCCACGATCGGCAGTACCGGCGCGCCCTGTTGGCGTCGCGCGGCGTGTGCCCGCTTCATCGATAACTGCTGCGCCAGTACCTCGTCGAATTTCACGCGCGTCCAGGCCGGGTGGGTGCGTTCCAGCAGAGCGTAGGCATCGATATCGGGTGGCGGGTTGTGCAGTAACCGGATAGCGGATTCGAACTCCATCAGCTTGAGGGATGCACGTAGCTGATCTGGCAGCGAATCCTGCCAGTCGATGCGTTGCATGGCGTCGGCGATGGTTTTGCGCAGTACCGACTGCGACAGGCCCTCGCCGGCAGCGTAGACCGGGGTCAGCGCTTGTGGCAGCGGTGTGCCGGGCTCGACGACTTTCACTGTGGGGTGCACCATCTCGTCACCGAAGAAGCCATGTCGCATCTCGCCACGAATCCGCAGTCGCTTACCGATGGCCATCTGCGTCACTTGGCTACCGTAGAAATTCAGAAAGCGGAGGGTCAGCATGCCGCTGTCGTCCCGGACTTTGACGACCAATTGCCGGCGTGGGCGGTACTGCACATCACAGTCTGTTACCACCGCTTCCACCTGCACGGTCGAGCCATGCAGCCGTGCAGCCTCGTGAATGCTCAAAAGTTGCGTTTCGTCCTCATAGCGCATAGGCAGGTGCAACACCCGAGCGCTATCGGTCGATAGACCCAGACGTGCCAAACGATCAGAAAGACGCAGGCTCTTCTGGGGGGACGTTTTTTTCTTGGCGTTGGGCATCGGTGCAGTAGGCAAGCGGAGCGTAGAATACCGGCTTTTACAAGACCTACCTTGGCGAACCACCGTCTAGATCCGTGACGACTGCCAGTCTCACGCCGCTGATGATCCAACGGCGCACACTCAGCGGATCTATACGCAGCGCTGTCGTCATGTTTTTCATTCCCAATGTACGCGCTATCCGACTTCGATTTTGATTTGCCGAGCGAGCTCATCGCGCAGATCCCATTACCTGAGCGTGCCGCTTCGCGTTTACTGCAAGTCGGTCGCCAACAGTTTACCGATCGTGTGTTCAGCGAGCTCATCGACTTGCTGCAAGCAGGTGATGTTCTCGTATTTAACGATACGCGCGTCCTGAATGCACGCTTTTTGGGTGTCAAAGAAAGTGGCGGCAAGATCGAGGTACTGGTCGAGCGGGTCATCGATACGCTAACTGCGCTGGTACAAATCCGCGCGTCGAAGTCGCCAGCGCCGGGCATTAAGTTGCGCTTGGCGGACGCCTTCGAGGTCACCGTTGGTGAGCGCAGCGGTGAATTTTTTATCCTGCATTTCCCATCCGATGCGATTGAACTCATCGATCGCTTCGGACAGCTGCCGCTGCCACCCTATATTCAGCATGCTGCAGATGAGGTAGATGCGCAGCGCTATCAGACGGTTTATGCAAAACACCCCGGTGCAGTCGCCGCGCCCACCGCTGGGCTGCATTTTGACGACGCGCTTCTGAAGCGATTGCAAGACAAAGGCGTGGTGCTTACCTGGTTAACGCTCCATGTCGGTGCTGGCACTTTTCAGCCGGTCCGGACTGAAAATCTCGCTGAGCATCGCATGCACAGCGAGTGGTATCGCTTGCCACAGGAAACCGTCGACACCATCGAGACCGCTCGTCGTGCCGGCCGAGATGTGGTGGCAGTGGGTACTACCAGCCTGCGCGCGCTGGAGTCCGCTTCGCAGACGGGTACGCTGGTAGCAGGGAGTGCCGATACTCAGCTATTCATCACGCCCGGCTATCGTTTCAATACGGTCACTCGCTTGATCACCAATTTCCATTTACCAAAGTCGACGCTGATGATGCTGGTGTCGGCTTTCGCGGGTGTCGATCGAATTCGTCAGGCTTACGCGCATGCGATTGAACAGCGCTACCGTTTCTTCAGCTACGGTGACGCCATGTTGCTGGATCGGGAGCCGGGCGCGTGAAATTTACCCTGCTGAAGACCGATGGTCATGCACGGCGCGGTCGCCTCGAGCTGGCACATGGCGTGATTGAGACGCCGATTTTCATGCCGGTGGGTACCTATGGCTCGGTGAAGGCGATGTCGCCTGACGAGTTGCGCGAGATTGATGCGCAAATCATTCTGGGTAATACCTTCCACCTCTGGTTACGACCCGGCTTGGAGGTTATTCGCAAGTTTGGTGGTTTGCACCGATTCATGGCTTGGGACCGTCCTATCCTGACGGACTCTGGCGGCTTTCAGGTGTTCTCGCTGGGCGCGATGCGCAAGATCACTGAGGAGGGCGTCAAGTTTGCGTCTCCGATCAATGGTGATCGTTTGTTTCTCTCTCCCGAGATATCGATGCAGATCCAGCGTGTATTAAACGCGGATATCGTGATGCAATTCGATGAGTGCACACCCTATGAAATAAATGGCGAAGCTGTAACGCGCGAACAGGCGGGGCAATCCATGCGACTGTCACTGCGCTGGGCCAAGCGTTCTCTCGATGAATTTCAGCGTGAGGCCAATACCAATGCTTTGTTCGCCATCGTACAGGGCGGCATGTATGAAGACTTGCGGGATGAGTCGCTTGCCGCACTTGAGGAGATGGACTTCCATGGCGTGGCGATCGGTGGCTTGTCGGTCGGTGAACCGAAGGAAGATATGCAGCGCATCCTGCAACATACCGGCCCCAAGCTACCGGCGCACAAGCCGCACTACCTGATGGGCGTTGGTACACCAGAAGATCTGGTGGAAGGTGTTGCCAACGGTATCGATATGTTTGACTGTGTGATGCCGACGCGTAACGCTCGTAATGGCTGGCTGTTTACACGTTTTGGTGACCTGAAGCTGCGAAACGCGCGCTACAAGGACGAAGATCTTCCGGTGGATGAAAGCTGTGATTGCTATACCTGCCGTAATTTTTCACGCGCCTATTTGCATCATCTGCACCGTGCAGGCGAAATTCTGGGGGCGCGCCTGAACACCATCCACAATCTGCATTACTACCTGCAGCTGATGCGCGAGATGCGCGCCAGCATTGATGGCGGCCAGTTTCAAGCCTTTCGTGTCCGGTTTGCTGCCGACCGCGCGCGCGGAATCTAGCCTTTCTGGTTCGGTCAACACGAGCGCTGGGTGTCACCACGTGGACTTGGCCCTGAGGGTTTCCCGATGCTAGCGGGGCAGCGCGTCGAGCAAGCCGCCGATGTTAAAATCGTGGGTTATTAAAAATTTCTTTGCAGGAGCGATTCATGTTCATTTCCGATGCATATGCGCAGGCGGCCGCACCGGCGGGCGGCGCGGGTGGTGGTCTGCTGGGTTTGTTGCCGATCATCCTGATGTTTGTGGTGCTGTATTTTCTGATGATTCGTCCGCAGATGAAGCGTCAGAAAGAGCAGAAAGCGATGATCGACGCGCTGGGCAAGGGTGATGAAGTGGTCAGTGCGGGCGGCGTAGTCGGCCGGGTGACCAAAGTCGGCGATGCCTACATCACGCTGGAAGTGGCAGAGGGTACCGAGATCATCCTTCAGAAGGCGGCAGTGACATTGTTGCTGCCGAAAGGCACGATTAAGACGCTCTGAGCGTCGGTGTTATTCCCAGTCCGGCACAGGTTGCCGGATTTTTTCATTTTAAGTAGCTCGCCATGAATCGTTATCCCCTCTGGAAATACCTGTTGATTGCGCTGGTGCTGGCGATGGGCGTGCTGTACACCGTGCCCAATTTTTTCGGTGAGTCACCGGCGGTGCAGATTAGCAGCGCGAAAGCGACCTTGAAGCTGGGCCCGGATGCAGTGGGGCGTGTCCAGCAGGCGCTGGAAGGCGCGGGCGTGCGTGCCGAGGGCGCCTTCTACGAAGAGCTGGGTAACAACGGCACCGTGCGTGTGCGCTTCGCCAATACCGATCTCCAGTTCAAGGCAAAGACCGTTCTTGAGCAGGCCTTGAACAAAGACCCGGGTGATCCGAGTTACCTGGTGGCGTTCAATCTGCTACCGAATACACCGACTTGGCTGCAAGCCTTGCACGCACTGCCGATGTATCTGGGCCTCGATCTGCGCGGCGGCGTGCACTTTTTGATGCAGGTAGATACACGCGCGGTCACAGCGAAACGGATTCAATCCACCCAGATTGCCGTGCGTTCGCAGCTGGTCGAGAAGAAGCTCCGCTTTGCCGGTATCTCGCGCATCGGCGATGTGGTCGAAATTCGTTTTCGCGATCGTGAGACCTTGGATGCAGCAAGCGCCGTGCTGAGCACCCAGATGCCTGAGCTGGCGCTGGTCGAGGAGTCGGATGCGGAAGGTTTGAAGCTAGTCGCTCGTCTTAGCCCGGTGGCGATGAAGCAGACACTGGAAGAGGCTGTACAGCAGAATATCTCGACGCTCTCCAAGCGTGTTAACGAGCTTGGCGTGGCCGAGCCGATCATCCAGCGTCAAGGTGCAGATCGTATCGTGGTGCAGTTGCCCGGTGTGCAGGATGTGTCACGGGCAAAAGACATCATCGGGCGTACCGCAACGCTTGAGGTACGCATGGTGGACGAGTCCGTACAGCGCGGTACCGAAGAAAGTGCAGTAGTGTCGCCAGGCTCCGAGTTATTCAAAGTAGGCAAAGGTGCGCCGGTGATCTTGTATAAAGACCCGGTCATCACCGGTGACTATATTTCCAATGCTGGTGCAGCATTCGACCAGAACCAGCAGCCTGCAGTAGGCATCGACTTGAATGGTGATGGTGGCCGCAAAATGCGCGAGGCTACCCGCAACAAGATCGGCAAACTGATGGCGATCGTGTTGTTTGAAAAAGGCAAGGGAGAAGTGCTGACCGTTGCCAGCATTCGCGATGAACTTGGCGCGCGTTTTCAAATTACCGGTATGGAGTCGCCAACGGCAGCTACTGATCTGGCGTTGTTGCTGCGTGCCGGCTCGCTGGCTGCGCCAATGGAGATTATCGAAGAGCGCACCATCGGACCACAGCTCGGCGCTGAAAACATCGCCAAGGGTTTCAACTCGACCCTGTACGGATTTGCTGCGATCGCAGCTTTCATGATCGTGTACTACCTGGTGTTTGGCGCGTTCAGTATGTTTGCCCTCGCGGTCAACGTGATGTTGCTGATTGCGCTGCTGTCGCTGCTGCAGGCCACCCTGACCTTGCCGGGTATTGCCGCGATTGCGCTGACACTCGGTATGGCGATTGATGCCAACGTACTGATCAATGAGCGTATCCGAGAAGAGCTGCGTAACGGGAACAGCCCGCAGGCGTCGATTGCGGCCGGCTTCGAGCGCGCCTGGGCCACGATTCTCGATTCGAACGTGACGACGCTAATCGCTGGACTTGCACTGCTGATTTTTGGCTCAGGCCCGATTCGCGGCTTCGCAGTCGTGCACTGCCTCGGTATTCTGACCTCGATGTTTTCAGCGGTCGTGGTGGCGCGTGCGCTGGCTAATTTGTGGTACGGACGTCGCAAGAAACTCAGCAGCATATCGATCGGACAAGTCTGGAAGCCGAGCGAATAATTCGCGGCGACCAAGGAGACCACTATGGAATTTTTCCGGATTAAGCGCGACATCCCCTTCATGCGGCATGCGCTGGTATTCAACGCGATATCGGCGCTGACATTTGCAGCAGCGGTGTTTTTCCTGGTAGCGAAGGGCTTGCATCTGTCGATCGAGTTCACCGGCGGTACGGTGATGGAGGTGGCTTATACCAAACCTGCCGACCTCGAAGCGATTCGCAAGACCGTGACCGGACTGGGCTACGCAGATAGTCAGGTACAGAGTTTTGGTACCGCACAAGATGTGCTGATCCGTTTGCCCCTGCAAGGCGGTGCCAGTTCGGCGCAAGTCAGTACCAAGGTGATCGAAGCCTTGAAAGCAGCGGATTCTTCAGTGACTTTGCAGCGCGTGGAGTTTGTCGGACCACAGGTGGGTGAGGAGCTAGCGCATGATGGTCTGACCGCACTGGCCTTTGTGATCGTCGGCATCATGATCTACCTCGCGTTTCGTTTCGAGTGGAAGTTCGCGGTCGCCGCGATCATCGCCAACTTGCATGACGTGATCATCATCCTCGGCTTTTTCGCTTTCTTCCAATGGGAATTTTCGCTCACGGTATTGGCCGCCGTGCTGGCGGTACTGGGTTACTCCGTGAATGAATCGGTGGTGGTGTTTGACCGGGTGCGCGAAACCTTCCGCGACCGGCGCTTTGGGAAACTGGATACGCCCGAGGTACTTAATCACGCGATCACCAGCACGATTTCACGTACCGTGATTACTCATGGATCGACGCAGCTGATGGTGCTATCGATGTTGATCTTCGGTGGCCCAACCTTGCACTATTTTGCAATGGCGCTGACCATCGGTATCTTGTTCGGTATTTACTCGTCAGTTTTCGTCGCTGCCGCAGTCGCCATGTGGCTGGGTGTGAAGCGGGAAGATTTGTTGAAGCCAGTGAAGCCTAAGGACGACACAGACGGCGCCGTCGTATAAAGCTGGCCAAAAACGTCGCTGGCGTTGTTGGTCGCGCCTCGCCGTACGTCAAGTACTGTCTTCGACGCGCCCGCCTAGCCAGCGACGTTTTTGGCCAGCTTTGCGCTGTAAGAAGAAATGCTGGCGTTGTTGGTCGCGCCTCGCCGTACGTCTTTTTTAGATATCTTTTGCCAG
>CAZLJL010000053.1:2435-9023 GCA_964559785.1 uncultured Bifidobacterium sp. | reverse complement strand
ACGAATGATCCGCCTCCAACAACTCAGCCTGATGCGTGGCACCAAGGCGCTGTTCGAGCAGTCCGACCTCACCATTAACCCCGGAGAGAAAGTCGGCCTGATCGGCACCAACGGCTCAGGCAAGTCGACCTTATTCGCCATGCTGCGTAACGAGCTGCATCCAGACGCGGGCGATATCGATTTTCCCAAACAGTGGCGCGTCGCTCATGTAGCACAGGAGACGCCTGCCCTTGAACGTACTGCCTTGGATTCGGTGATTGATGGGGATACGACGCTCCGTGCGCTTGAATCTGAATTGGCTGAAATCGAGGCGAAAGGGGAAGCCGCCGACGGCCACCGAATTGGCGAGCTACACGCGATGCTGGCTGACGCCGATGCCTACACGGCACGCTCACGCGCCGAACAGCTACTGATCGGTCTCGGGTTTTCCGGAACACAGTTCGAAAATCCTGTTGCCAGCTTTTCAGGTGGCTGGCGAATGCGGCTCAACTTGGCCCAAGCGCTGATGTGTCCTTCCGACTTGTTGTTACTTGACGAACCCACTAACCACCTCGACCTTGACGCAATCCTCTGGTTGGAAAATTGGCTGAAAAATTATGCCGGTACCATGATCGTCATTTCGCACGATCGTGATTTCCTCGATGGCGTCACGAATGTCATCGTACACATCGACGAACGCAAGCTAAAGCGCTACTCCGGCAACTACAGTGCATTCGAGCGACAGCGTGTAGCACAACTGGAGCTGGCGCAGGCGATTCTTGAGCAGCAGCAGCGCAAACGTGCTCACCTTCAGTCCTTCATCGACCGTTTCAAGGCAAAGGCGACAAAAGCCAAGCAGGCGCAGAGCCGCGTCAAGGCACTGGCGCGGATGGAGGAGCTGGCGCCGCTGCGCGCAGCAGCTGAATTCTCTTTCGAGTTCCGAGAACCTGAGCGTGCACCGAACCCGCTACTGGTACTTGATAAGGTCGATGCCGGTTATGTCGATGAATCCGGCGAAGAAAAGATCATCGTGCATGGCATTGAGTTTGCACTGCAAGCAGGCCAGCGCATCGGCCTGCTTGGTGTGAACGGCGCCGGTAAGTCAACGCTGATCAAAACCATCGCTGGCGATATCGCGCCCTTACACGGCGTCGCTCGATTAGGTAAGGGACTCGTGGTCGGCTATTTCGCACAGCACCAACTCGAGATGCTGCGTCACGATGATTCGCCACTGATGCACCTGATGCGTATTGCGCCCGATGTACGCGAGCAGGAGCTGCGTAATTTCCTGGGCAGTTTTAACTTCCCTGGGGATATGGTGAAAAGTCCGATCGCGCCTTTCTCCGGCGGCGAAAAGGCACGTTTGGCGCTGGCGCTGATCGTCTGGCAGCGCCCCAACCTCCTGCTGCTCGACGAGCCGACCAACCATCTAGACCTTGAAACGCGCGAAGCGCTCACCGAAGCGCTTGCGCAATTCGACGGTACGCTGCTGCTGGTATCGCACGACCGCCATCTGCTACGCGCGACTACCGATGAGTTTCTTATCGTCGCCAATGGTCAGTTGAAATCGTTCGATGGCGACCTCGATGATTATCGTGATTGGCTGTTCAAGACAAAGGCCGACGCTGCTTCTGTGAATACGATATCCGCCAGTACCGACGCTGATGCGCCCCCTGGGATGGACCGTAAGGAGCAGAAGCGTATCGAGGCCCAGGAACGTCAGCGGCTTTCATCCCTGCGTAAGCCAATGGAGAAGCGCTTGCAGGTAGTTGAGAAGCAGATGTCCGAACTTCAGACACAGTATGCTTCTATCGAACAAACACTGGCAGATACCGTCATCTACGACGCTGAGCGAAAAGCGGATCTAAAGTCGATACTTGAGCAACAATCTCAGTGCCGTGTCCTAATGAAACAACTGGAAGAGGAATGGCTTCAGTTGCAGGAGACGCTTGAGCAATTACAGGGGTCGTGAAGCAAGTCGGACAGCGAAGGAACAGTTGACGCATACAGGCCACCTAGTTCGATGTTTTTTTACATCGAAAGTACCCCGTCATGCATAACATCTTTCACTTTGCTCCTCCGTTCCACCCTCAGCACATTCCACAGCCGCAGCCCGCACTCCAGCAACAACTCAACAACGCGATCGTTTACAGCAATGAGTATGAAATGGGCATGCTGGTAGACCGCGCATTATCCGCCGGCGCACGCTTCAATATCAGAGGTGAATACGCAACCCATCCGATGGTGCTCGCGGTTCGGGCAAACAAGCCCTATGCAATTGCCGTTTTAATGGCGCGCGGCGTCACGCTGCCCGACGTTCCACAAGACGGTACGGATTTGTTGATGGAAGCCTGCCAAGCAGGCTATGACGAGGTGTCGCGCGCCCTATTAAGCGTTGCAGGCATGGAGGTTGAAGAAACGAATGCCTTGGGTCTAATGCCCCTGCACTTTGCAATTATCTCAGGCGTACCGAGTACGGTACAAGTGATGCTTGAAACCGATGCCAACGTCAATGCTGATATCAAGGCAGGCAGCCTCGACGAATATCTGGGTGCATTTCAGGAAGACCAAAAATTCTTGCCGGACGATCGTGTGACGCCACTAATGCTGGCAGCTGCCTTGGGTAATGACGCCATCGTGCAGCAATTATTACGCGCTGGCGCTGATGCCAATCTCGGGATCCGTTCCCCGCTGGTTATTGCGGTTAGAAAGGGACACGCTGCCGCTGTGAAAGCTTTTCTGGATGGAGGGATCGATCCCAACGAGTGTTACGATGAAAGCGATCACAAAGGATTACAGGCTCTGATTTTCCCGGACGCGACGATCGAATGCCTGCGGCTGCTAATGCCGCGTATTCAGCTGCAGGAAGATGATGCTGAACAGTACTCACCGCTACGCGATGCGCTGGAACAGCGGCTTCCATCGGTCGTCTCGTTACTGCTTGGAAGCTATGGCACAAGTGAAGACCTTTCTCACAAACTCAACGATTGCTGGGCTCTGGTCGACGTAACAGACGACACATCGGGCGAAATACTGGAACTCATGACCACCGCAGTTGCTCGATGCAAGCTTGTCGAAGAGCAGGAAGCTTTCCCTGAATTGCTGAATCAAATCATCGAGTACTGTACCGACGACGAGCAGATCGCTTGTCTAGGTATTTTCCCTTCGCTACTGGAGCCGGTGATCGAAAAGCTGCGCGAGGTGAAAGAAGACAACTCCCTCAATATGGCGCAGAGCCAATTGCGTGCAGCCTTCGTTCTAACCCACCTGGAGCCTGAACTTCCTCGCCCTATACGCTCATCAATAGAGCCACTACCACCCGACCTGGTCTGGAAAGAAAAAACTGACCGCACGCGATACGTGCAAAGTCAGCAATTACGCAGTGCCGCCAGCGCATTAATCGAGAGGGCAACAGCCCAGCTCAGACACGCTATAAATATCGACTTCTTCCTAAAACATCGACAAGCGCAAGAAGCCAACATGGACATGCTGTCCCGAATTATCGAGTCAGATCTTATTGATGAAACTGGCGCTTCCACGAGTTTAGCTCGACTCATCAACAATGCCTGGATTCAGGCGGCACAGTACGGCGTGCAGTGGAACGTTGCACCGGATTCGGATAAAGATGCTAATCGTTTTTTGCTGCACACATCGCGCAATCTGCTTCGACTTCAATTAGAAAAATTCCACAGTGGACTCGAGATCGATAATCACTACGTAGAAGTTCTGAAAAAAGCGCTATCCGAGTCATCCATTCCGCTGAGGCAGTTCTGTACCGACCCAGCTACGTGGCTACGTACGCTGGAGCACCGCAATCACCTGCGTCCAGTTGATGCAGCCGCACTAGCGATCAGGCTACAGATTGAACTTGGCCTGTCCCTGTACACCGCCCGCAGCATTGCCGATGCGTGGCGCCTGGCGATTGAAGCCATACGTAATGACGGCGCCTGGAGCACGACCGCGCAACTCCATCAGGAAATCGCAAAATCACTGGCAGGCACCATCGGTGAGGTAATGAACTCGACCGATGCCAAGAATTGGGTTCCGAAGTCTGACCGAGACATGATCGCCGCCTGGTGCGACACCAAGCGCAGAGATCATCACCTTTCCCCTGCCCCATCGACTGAATCACGCTCGCCAGAGAGAAGTCCAGATGACGCCCGCGGCCGTAAGCGTGCCGCCGACGACGAACCAGTGAATTCACCCGCGCGCAAGGAGCGCCGTTCCGACGATTTAGCGGACGAATCGAGTGAATGACTCGTTGGTCGGCCCTCATGCCGCATAATTGACGGATGACGTCTATTAGCCCGCCCCCCTCGACGGCTCTGCCACTGGCAGGCCTTACCATTCTCGACCTCACCCGACTGTTACCCGGGCCGGTAGCCACCATGCATCTGGCCGACATGGGCGCTACCGTGGTCAAGATCGAGGACAAGGGTGTCGGCGATTACGCGCGCACGATGCGTCATGTGAAGAACGAGCTTTCACAGCTGTTCATTGCGGTCAACCGGGGCAAGCAGTTTCTTAAGCTCGACCTGAAAGATGCCGCCGACCGCGAGCGCTTCCTCGACATGGTCGATACCGCCGATGTCGTGATCGAGAGCTTCCGGCCCGGGGTGATGGACAGACTCGGGCTCGGATGGGACACACTAAAGCTCCGTAATCCACGACTGGTAATGTGCGCAATCACCGGCTATGGACAACACGGACCGCTGGCGCAGATGGCAGGACACGACCTGAACTACATCGCCTACGCGGGCATGCTTGCGCAAAATGCCGACGAAACTGGGCGGCCCGTGATTCCGAACCTGCAGGTCGGCGACTTGCTTGGTGGGGCGCTATCAGCAGTGCAAGGCATACTCGCCGCACTGCTCGCGGTAAAGATGGGCGGACCAGGACGTTTCATCGATGTGTCGATGACCGATGCCGTGTTCGCTCACCACATCATGCCGCTGCTCGCAAAAAATTATGATGGACAATCACCGCCGCCTGCGCGCGACCTGCTGACCGGCGGCGTGCCATGCTACGGTGTCTATCGTTGCAGCGATGGTCGCTACATGGCCGTGGGCGCTCTTGAGCTGAAATTCTGGGAGAGGTGTTGCGACCTGCTGCAACGTCCTGACCTGAAGACACAGCATTGGTCACTGGGCCAAGCTGTCGGCGGCGATGAGGCGATCGCTGTAAAGGTAGAACTAGAGAAAATATTTTCCAGCCGAACTCAGTCGGAATGGACTGCGATTTTTGAGACCGCCGATTGTTGCGTGACGCCGGTGCTGACCACCGAGGAAGCCATGGCTCACCCGCATTTTTCCGAACGCGGCATGACCGTTCGGATAAGCCATGAGACCGAGGGAGACTGTACCTTCGCAGCGCCAGCAGTTAAATTCTCTGACTAGTTCAGCATTTCGCTGGAATTGATATCAGGGAACCGGCTATGCCATTCCGACACCGATGACGAGTTGATTTTTCCACGTCATCGAAAGGATGAGCATGCAGCCCGTAGCCCCAACCGTTATCACAACCACGTCGACCAGCACTACAACGACGACGACGACGAATAACGAACCAGTACAACGAAACCGCCCTACTTCGCCCATCCTTCAAAGCCGATCGGAATCGAAACGCTCGGCAGTGATCAAAGCGCTTCTGAATGAACAAAACACCGGCGCTCCCCCATTACATCAGGCGATTGCCGATGGGGATTTCGAGTTGGCCAAGGTGCTGCTCGCGTCCGGGGCATGGGTCAAGACAGAAATCCGCCCGCCGATTAGATTGGAAGAGGAACTCACTGCAAAACTTTTTTCTCTGGGACGGCCAAAAAATTTCAGGGAAAAGCATGGCGCTGATGCTAAGCAAGAGCGCAACAAGTGTATCGTCGATCTAGTTGTCAATATGGAGCAAGCAGCCCCGCAGTGGCGTATTCGAAATACCGGTGCGAATGCACTCACGCTGGCGCTGCTTTGCAATGCACCGTTAGACTTCATCGAACACTTGCTCGCAGTCTCTAAACAGCAGTTTGCGGCTATTGTCGACCAAGCGGATGCAATTGGCAGGACACCGATAAGTATCGCAATCGAGCACGGTGATCCCGCGCTTATTACCCTATTACTGGAAAACGGGGCGTGCGCACACTCGGACACCAAAATCGAGGCCGCACTGGATCTGTGCGTGAATACTGGTCAGCCGCAGTTACTTCCGCTATTCCTGCAAATTTCTGATACCAGTAAACAGGTGTTCTTCAATGGTATACAGCGCCATGTCGAGTCTCTGGTGACCAAAGACTTCACTTCGCTGAGCAAACTCCTGAAAGCCGTACATTTCTTTCTCACTGATGACGATATTGCCACGTTGTTGGTCACTGTTGCGAAGATACCCGGAACCTCGGAAAAGCTACCTGTGCTTTATGGCCTGATCCGAAACCGGATGACGAACGATCAGTTGGAAGCGCTTCGCGAGGCTGCGGCAAACTCAAACGATCTCGCCAATTATCGCTACGTGCGCGAGCGAGACCATTTTCTGTCGGCCACCCTTCGGTCGCCATTAGCGGCTTCTGATCCTTCCCTAAAACGCGAGCTGATTCGAGCAATCAAAATCGGTGACCAGCATTTC
>CAZLJL010000053.1:0-2335 GCA_964559785.1 uncultured Bifidobacterium sp. | reverse complement strand
CTGATATTGCAAGGGCGTTGCTGAATGCGGGCGCGCGGATACCCGATCCTTCCTATCTATATGAAGCACGACGATCGGACAATCCTGAGTTCCGGGAATTGTTCGACAATCTATCCTAAGAGGTAGTCCACCATACGGGATCATCGAGCAGCCTGGTACTAGCCTCGAGGACACCTTGTACTAAGGGACGGGTGAATTGCCCGTCCCTTTCTCTACGCCCGACCGACATAGACTCACCTGACGTTCTGTAATAGGTTATGAAACGCCTTTGCTCACCCGTATACCGTGTGCCAGATCCGCACCGCCGCAGGTGAAGCAGCCCGTCCTGCATCGATCACAGAGACCCCTGTGCGGCTTAGCGAGCAGCGTATGCCGTTACTGACAACGTATACTCGTGGTTTAGAAATATTCGACCAGCTTGCGTTTGAGATGAAATGGCAGGATTTCCAATCCTGATAACCTTGCGCCCGATCTTGGGAAGTTTTGACACTCACGCCTTTACGCCGATCAGCCCGCCCTGATGCCCTCAGCTTTTGCTACCGACGGTTTTTACTCCTTCGAAGGCCCGGCCACGACCAGCCTCGAACTGATACCGTTATCGGTACGATACAAGCTCGACTGTGCGGAAGTTAAATTGCATTTGCAGCAGTGGCAGGTGCTGAGTCTCGACGAGCGAAGGCTGCTAGTCCGGCAGGCTTGTACCTCATCGGATGAGATTCATCAGTACCGCGCACTTCTGGCAGACATGATCGACCGTCACCACGCGGTCGGAACAACACCACACCCGCTGTCCGGTGATGAACCTTGGCGCGAGTTATCGCAGTGGCCGCTGGTGGTGGTTGAACAGTGTCTGAAGCAGGCGGTCGCCTTACCGACCATCGAAAAATGGAAGGCCCTGGGCGAAATGGATAGGCATGCCTTGTTTGTCTTGGGTCGTTCGAACCACGCGCACCAAGAATTCATCGCAGCGATGAACTTATTCTTTAAAAACACCTGAACGCCTGATCCCGGCCATCGCCGGGATGACGCGCTGAGCGTCGTAGGGAATGCTCTATAGTTTTGCAGGTGATATGCGTACCTGCCAAAGCCTGTACTGGCGGCGCTGCCGAGAGCGTCATCCCGGCAAAGGCCGGGATCCAGCAAGCAAAAACGCGCTAGGAAAGTAAACCACGGTGCGCATCAATTGCCTCGCGCACCACTGGGCTAAGGTCAGTTGCCTCGCCGCCATCCATCTTCTGTACGATCGCCTTGCGCATGCGAGGCTCCCAGAATTTTTTGAGATGATTCGCGATATCGGCCTTGGCCTGTTCCCGATCGGGCATGTCTTCGAAGAATGCACCAATCTGATTAGCCATCTTGACGAGTTGCTGGGTTTCCATAAAATCACTCCGCTGTAAATCGCTCTGAATGGGTGTACACCACGTACGAGGTGTCACGCATGAAACCGATCAGGGCAACACCATAACGATCGGCCAACTCCACTGCAAAACTGGTGGGCGCAGATATGGCAGCAATCGTACCAATGCCCATGGTCGCTGCCTTCTGCACCATCTCGTAGCTCGCACGGCTGGTTAACAGCAAAGCCCCGCGAGAAAAATCCGTCTTCTGCTTCGCCAGTGCGCCAATCAATTTATCGAGCGCGTTGTGGCGACCCACATCCTCACGTACACAAGCAACCTGTCCGGTCTCATCTATCCAAGCAGCTGCGTGCGTCGCGCCACTGTGTTGTTGTAATGGTTGCCGTAGCTGCATCGCGCGCATTCCGGCGACGAGTACACTCGGCGCTACTGCGCGAGCATTCAGGACAGGTGCTAGCTCACGCGCCACTTGCTCCAGGGCTTCTGTTCCGCACAGTCCACAGCCCGTACGACCTGCGAGATTACGACGACGTTGTTTGAGTGCGGCGAACCGCTCGCTTGCTATCTCGATGTGTACAAGCCTGCCCTCATCGCGCTGCTCGACCTCACAACCGTAAAACTCATTGGTGCTGGCGACAATACCTTCCGATAGCGAGAATCCCAGAGCGAAATCTTCCAAGTCCGCGGGTGACGCCAACATGACGGCGTGCGAGATACCGTTGTACTCCAGCCCGACGGGCAATTCAACCGCCAGCCAGTCTTGACTGTCCGACACGCCGCCGTCGCGACAGCGCAATACCGACACCTGTTTCAGCGTGTCAGCACCTGCGCTCAAAGCGGTCGCGCCGGGGCCGTGTTCCATGATCGCCTTGCTGGGCTTAGCCCTCGACCTTGGCCAAATCCAACTGCTCGCGATTAAAGCGCTCGTAGTTGCGCTGCCATTCCGAGGGTTGAGTCACAGGCATCACCTGTACCGC
>CAZLJL010000052.1:2145-9203 GCA_964559785.1 uncultured Bifidobacterium sp. | reverse complement strand
TTCGCTCGCCGCAAACGCGCGGCTTACTCGCGAATTGATCATGCTAGAGTCGGGGAGATAAAGCAACCTACAAAAACCTACATAGCATTACTTAGATGATCTGCAGCGGCACACACAGTTGATAGCCCACCAAGCGGATCGAGCGAATGCAACGATGCTCCGCACCGACTTCAAACAGCTTTTTGCGCAAACGAACCATTTTTACTTCAAGCGTGGCTTTGCGCAGATCATCCGGTTGCTGACCCAATGCTTCCATTAACTGCCAATGCTCCAATTGTTGGCCCACACTCGTAGCGAACGCCGACAGCATCTGCAGTTCGGCGCGAGATATCACCACGGAGCCTTTTGGCCCATTCAGTAACATTGCGCGGGAATCGACCACAAAGCCATCGACCGCGCCACCGCTGGAGGGTGACTTGGCAAGTTCAATACGTCGTTGGACCGCAGTGACCGCTGCCAGCAACTCTTCCACCGCAACCGGTTTCGGCAGATACACGTCAGCACCGCTATCGTAGCCAGCGATACGATCGTCTACTTGGGTGCGACCACTGGCCATGATGATCCCGGCACCGGGGTTGCCCTTGCGGATGCGACGCGCTAATGACAGTCCGTCTTCGCCGGGCAGGTTGATATCAATAACAAATATATTTGCGTGAAACCCGGCCGCCTCATCATCGAGTGCCTCGGCACAGTCGATTCCCTGCACTTCATGACCCTGCTGCCGCAGTGCCTCCATGGTCACCGCGCGCAAGGCGTCATGATCTTCAATTACTGTGATATTCAATTTGGCAACCATACGGTGAATCTTACTGAGAGTTCTTGCCGCTCGTAGCGTACTGCGCCGCCAAGCAAGCGCATAAAATTGGCCACTAAGTAAAGGCCCAGGCCCGAACCTGAGTGGCGCCGCGCGCCGTCGGCGCGATAATATTTTTTAAACAACTGCTCCTCGTCCGGGAATACCGCAACACCGGCGCGCAAGGCCACCTCGTTTTCAACGCTGATTTCGCAACCTCTCAGCCCCCCCTGCGTGCCCTGCCGCACCCGTAACTGAATCATGCTGCCAGGTGGCGAGTACTTGATCGCATTGTCGAGCAGGTTGGAGATCACTGACTTCAGCAACTGTCGGTCGCTTTTAATGGTGATTCGCTCTTCGTGATACACCGCAAAGCGCGCCGGATCGGATGACTTGTGCAATGTCTCCTCAACCAGCTCATCAATGCGGAAGTATTCGTAGTGCGAGATGATCTGATCATCCTCGAACTTTTCCACCAACAGACAACGATCAATCAGATCATTGATGCTTTGCAGGGTTCCGCGAGCGTGCGACATCATTTCACCGGACGGCTGCGGCGTACCGAATACCATGTGCAACACCGACAGCGAGGTCTTCAGCTCATGCGCCAGCATTTCCATGAAGCGGCTTTGCAGCTGGGTCTTTTGCCGCTCGATTTCGACTTGTTGCGCTGAGGTGTGGGCGCGCAACATGGCCAGATTGCGCGAAGCCTCGTTACGAAGCGCTCGGATCTGTAATAAGGTCACCAAGACAGCACCCGTCAAAATGCCGTGGATCAGGTACAGGTGCAGGTTCAGTTCAGGCGCATCGAACAAGCCCAGCGCGTGGGAAGTTGCGACGACCAAAACGCTGCTAACCAAGACGTAAAACAGTATTAAGGCACGTCTGGAGATGGGCGGTTGTGCGTCCTCAGTCGCGGTTTTCCACACCGTGCAGGAGGTAGCTGTCGCGAGCAACAGGAATGGCAAAAGGGTGACCGTCATCATGTTGATGCGCATCGCTAGCCTCACCTGACCTGACATGATTAACACAAACACAACACCAAACACAGTCACGGCCAGCAGTGGAATCAATCGTAACAACCACCGCGCTGGTTGAAACTCGCGCAAAAAGAAGTAGTGAAAGATCGAACTAACCACCACGTAGCCGCAGAAGACCACGTTGGATAGGGTATCGATGGTCATGGCCGACAGCAGATCGCCGAACAGCACCCGGTTGTAGCCGACCAGCGTCGTAGCGTAAATGATGGCCGTCAGCTGGGTGATGCTGAACATCGCCATCATGGTTTCGCGCCACTGGACCCAGTGCAGCACTGCCCATAAAAAAAACAGCAGCAACACGCCGAGCATTAGCCCGTACACCATCTCCTGCAGCAGGCGCTCGTGCTGAAATTCCTCTGTCGTCATCACCTGCACATGAATAAAACTGGAGCTGGTGGTCGAGAGACGTATCCAGATCTCGCGTGGCTCGGCGGATGCCGGAATGACAAAACCATGACTGAGCGATTTGACCTCGGCATCTCGTAATTCGACATGGTCGCCGGCTTTGCGCTCTCGGCCTGATGTATCTAGCGGGTCATGCAGCTGAAGATCATCCAGGTAAGTCGGACGTATCCGGACAACCCATGTGTCGCCCTTGCGCGCGCCGGGGTCACCCGCAATGGACAACTTTAGCCAAGTGGCGGAAGCGGTAAAGCCTCGGCTGAGGACACCGCTGAAGGGCTTTGCTGTGGCACGCTGCGCATCGGCCAGCGACATTTGACCGCTGGGATCGTCGACATAGGCGCGTGCGATGACACGATCATTGGCCTGGACGAACGAAGCAACAAGCAGCAAAAGCAGCACAAGGAATCGCTGCAGAAATCGCATCTCGGAGGTTTGTTTTTATTGATATGGTGCGGATTATCGCAGAGAGCGTGCCTCTGCTCAGGCAATTACGATCATTTGCCCAGCCTGCCCTGCTCTGCCAAGTGCCCGCTCAGCCGCTTGCAGTAGATCTTCTGGCGAAGAAAGCGCGCCACCGCATGTGGCGAGGCCGATGAGAAGGGCAATACTCTGTTTGCTGGTGGCGGTTAAAAAAGGCTCACGCGCAGCGGCCGCATGAATCCTTCGGGCTGCCTGCAGGCCTTTGACCTGATCGGTAGCTCGCAAAACCAGTGCGAAAACGCCATCCTCACGCCGACACAGCGCATCGGCCCGACGCGCAGTTCGGGACAGCGCGCCCGCCAAATGACGCTGCAGCATTTGGACGCCATGCGGATCGGTGGGCAGCGAGTCGCGGCCCGATGCGGTTACACGAATGAGTGCCAGGCTCAGTGGCAGCCGCTCTTGCTGGTAACGCTGGCACTCATGTTGAATTGCCAACAGCAAGGCATCTTGGTTGCCGAGACCGGTGAGACTGTCCACCAGTTCAGGGTGGTAGACATCATGCAATGGCGCCACATCGCGCACGATGCGATGTCTTTGCTGGTCAAGCCGATGCAGGATCTGAGCGATGTCGCGTCCCTCAATATTCGCGTCAAGCAGCACCTGGCGCAAAATGCTCACCACCTGCTCGAAACTGGATGCGGAGATATCACGCGGATGATGCTGCTCTGACATCTTGTGCGGGTCGAAGCTTGCCGCAGGCCTACCCAGCGTGTAAGCGATTAACTCCGCATGATGCTGGATAAATTTCTCGGTATCGACGTTTTCAAAATAACGTCGGAGCGTAGGGCTGGCCGCAAAGCGCTCGTGAAATTGCCGCACCAGCGCACGGACGGCTGGCACGCCGCCATATTTATCGAAAAGTGTTGGTGCCGACTGCGGCATGCGGACACTCTAAAACAATGAAGACAGAATGGATATTTTATCTATAGTCAGTAGATTTTGCTTCTTGGTTTTTTTCACGCATGCGTGAATTTCTTGCTGTCCAAGCAGCATCAAGTTTTATGAATTTGACATCCATCACCCAGTGATCCGCTTGGATCATGAACACTAGGGGGATTGCCAACGCTTGGTACATAACAGTGCATTCACTGATTCCCCCGCCGCTGGCTTTGACTGCCGCAGCGAATCCTGAACCCAACCATCGATAAGTTGTAATTCGCAAGCCGCCATTGGTCACCCAAGCGATCGCCCCCATCTTTCAGACGCGTGCGCTCTGCAAGACCTATCGAACCGGTAATAACGAAGTCCGCGCGCTGCAAGACATCGATTTGGACATTTACCCGGGTGAATTCATCGTGCTGCTTGGGCCTTCCGGCAGTGGCAAGTCGACCTTGCTGAATATTCTGGGCGGGCTGGATCGGCCTTCTTCAGGTAGCGCGCATTTTGCCGACCATGAGTTGAACGGCGCCAGCGATGAGGATCTCACCCGCTACCGGCGCGAACATGTCGGCTTCGTGTTTCAGTTCTATAACCTGATGCCCAGCTTGACGGTTCGGGAGAATGTCGAGCTGGTGACCGATATCGCCGAACACCCGATGCTGGCTGCCGAGGCGCTGCAGTTGGTTGGGCTGGGTGACCGGCTAGATCATTTTCCGTCGCAGTTATCGGGCGGCGAGCAGCAGCGGGTGGCGATTGCGCGTGCCATTGTCAAACGCCCTGCCGTGTTGTTGTGTGACGAACCCACGGGTGCGCTCGACTACCAAACCGGCAAACGGGTGCTGGAGGTCATCGAGCAGATCAATCGTGAACTGCACACCACCACCATTGTGATCACGCACAATGCCGCGATCGCGGGCATGGCGGATCGGGTGCTGTATCTGGGCGACGGTCGGCTACAAAAAATCAGTATTAACGACCACAAGCTCAGCCCAACCGAGTTGTCGTGGTGAGCCAGCGTCCAACATGACCGCACTCGACCGCAAGTTGCTGCGGGATCTGCAACGACTATGGAGCCAAGCGCTGACGCTGGCGCTGGTGGTCGCTGCCGCAGTCGCCGGCTTCATCACCACCTATAGTGCCTACGACTCGCTGCAGTATTCGCGCGACCGCTATTACGCGGCTGGCCAATTCGCTGACCTGTTCGCTGATTTGAAGCGTGCCCCGGATCGTGTCATGCAGCAGCTGGCTCAAGTACCCGGCGTCGCATCACTGGAGACGACGGTGGTACGCGATGTACAAATCAGCATCCCCGGTGTCAGCGACCCCATCATTGGCAAGTTGATCGGGCTCGATCCCAAGCGTCCGCCGCAGATTAATCGGGTCTTCCTGCGCAGCGGGCGCATGATTTCCGGCCATAGCAGTGGCCCGCGCGAAGTACTGGTCTCGGAAGTGTTTGCGATTGCACGCGGCCTTCAAGCAGGCGACCACCTGTTTGCACTCATCAACGGCAAGCGGGAACGACTTCTGGTGGCCGGTATTGCGCTTTCGCCGGAGTTCATCTTTGCGGGGTTTTCCGGTGCACCTGACTTGAAAGGCTATGGCGTGTTCTGGCTGGATAAAAAAGCACTGGCCAGTGCCTATCAGATGGACGGTGCATTCAACCACGTGAATCTGCGCCTTGCACCCGGCGCGAAGCAGGATGAAACGATTGCCGGCATCGATCGTGTGCTGCAACCGTGGGGCGGCATTCGTGCCTACAGCCGCGATGAGCAGCTCTCCTACACCCGTGTGGAATCGGAAATCAAAGAACAACGGGTATTGGGTACGCTATTGCCCGCGATTTTTCTGGCGATTGCCGCTTTCCTGTTGAATGTGGTGCTGGGACGGCAAATACTCATGCAACGGGAGCAGATCGCAGCGCTGAAAGCACTGGGTTACGACAACGCGCGTATTGGCTGGCACTACATCAAGCTGGCGCTGGTGATTGTGGCGGTAGGTGTTGTGCTCGGCATGGTCGTCGGCGCATGGCTGGGCGAGATGTTGACCATGCTGTATCGCAAGAGCTTTAGCTTTCCTGAGTTTTACTTCCGGGTTCGGCCCGCCTTGTTCCTGATTGCGTGCTTGACCACCGTGAGTGCCGCACTGGCTGCCACATGGCAAGCCATCAAAAGCAGCGTTCGGCTGGCTCCGGCCGAGGCGATGCGACCACGCGCACCCGGGGCGTATCACCCCACCATCATCGAAGTGCTTGGCTGGCGCAAGGCCTTCTCACCAAGCATGCGCATGGTGTTCCGCAACATGCAACGCAACAGCATTCGAGCGGCCTTGACAATATTCGGTGTCGCCGCTTCGATCGCGGTGCTAATTAGCGGCACCTTCTGGGGAGATGCCATCGACCTGCTCCTCAACACCCAGTTCCGACAGGTACTGCGCGCCGACATCAGTGTCGGTTTGGTTGAACCGAGAAACATCAATGCCCTGTTCGCCCTGGCGCGGCTGCCGCATGTCGCAGCGGTTGAACCTGCGCGCTCGGTACCCGTACGGCTGGTACATCAGCACCGTCATTGGCGCGGCATGATCCAAGGTCGACCCAGTGTGCCCCAGTTGCATCGGGTCGTCGGTCTGGATAAACAACCGATGCCACTACCCACGGATGGCCTTCTGTTGACCGACCGACTGGCTCATAAACTAGGGGTGCGTGTTGGCGAGGTGGTGACAGTCGAGGTTGAAGAAGGTCAACGCGAGACCTTGAGACTGCCAGTCGTGGCGGTAGTGCGCGAGTTGATGGGCATGAGCGCCTACATAGAGCGACGCAGCCTGAACCGTCTACTACGCGAGGGTGATGTGCTGAACCGGGTCACGCTACTGGTTGATCGCGGTCATGAAGCCGAGCTACTACAACACATGCAGAAAACGCCCGTAGTGGCGGCAGCCTTCAGCAAAGCTGCGTTGCTGGCCAATGTACAAGGCATCACCGCGCGCAACTTGCGCATTATCACCGGCGTGTTGACGATCTTCGCGTCCATTATCGCGGTGGGCGTGGTCTATAACCAGGTACGGGTTGCACTGGCTGAACGTGCATGGGAACTGGCGAGCTTGCGTGTGCTTGGTTTTACACGTGGCGAGGTTTCGAAAATCCTGCTGGGTGAGATCGTGCTTGAAATCGCGCTCGCGATACCCATCGGCATGATCGGTGGTCTGGCGCTAGCGAAAGGAATGGTCGCCCTGATCGAAACCGATGAATTCTTCCTGCCAGCGCAAGTACAACCCTCGACCTATGCGTATGCGGTGCTGTGTGTCGTGATCACCGGCGTGATCAGCGCAGCGATTGTCAACCGCAAGATTCGGGACCTTGATTTGGTGGGCGTACTTAAAACGCATGAGTAGGTATACCGATCAAGACACTGGATCCTGGCCTGCGCCAGGATGACGAATAGTTGAGCCATCAGCCTATGCGT
>CAZLJL010000052.1:0-2045 GCA_964559785.1 uncultured Bifidobacterium sp. | reverse complement strand
ACTGGATCCTGGCCTGCGCCAGGATGACGAATAGTTGAGCCATCAGCCTATGCGTCGTCATCCCGGTGTGTGTCGATATCGAGTTAATGATTATTTGAGCCCTCAGCCTATAAGTCGTCATCCCGGCGTAGGCCGGGATCCATACCTTTTCTCAACTAGAGAGACTCAGTAAAAATGAGGCAGAAACTCGGATTGCTAGCTGCATTAATCGTTTTGAGCCCTCAGCCTATAAGTCGTCATCCCGGCGTAGGCCGGGATCCATTGTTTTTCTCAAGTAGAGAGACTCAGTAAAAATGAGGCAGAAACTCGGATTGCTAGCTGCATTAATCGTTTTCCTTGCCATCCTCGGTTGGGCGTTCTATCCAAAACCATTCGACGTGGATGTCGTAGAACTTCATGTGGGTAATTTCGAGCGTACGATTGAAGAAAGCGGCAAAACTCGCCTGCGCGATCGCTACGTCATCTCTGCACCTGTCGCAGGCAAACTCGCCCGCTTGACGGTTCGTGAAGGCGATGTGGTGCAAGCGGGGCAAATCGTAGCCCTGTTGTGGCCAGCACCCCCACCCCTGCTCGATGAGCGTCGCCTGCAAGAACAACGCGAACAAGTCGCAGCAGCAGAAGCCAGCGTTGCACGCGCCAACGCGGGTCTACAAAAATCAGCACTGGTACTGTCACAAGCCGAAGCAGATCTACGGCGCAATGAATCACTGGCAGCGCGCGGGTTTATCTCACCGCTACAAATTGAGAATGCCCGATTGATCGTTCAACAGCGACAACGTGAGCGAGAAGTGGCGGCGCAGGAAATCAACGCCGCCCGTCATCAACTTGCGCAGCTACGCATCGCGTTACAGCGTATCAGCGGTAATGAACCCCTCGCCAAGCAAGCGGTGGCAGTCACCGCACCGAGCAGCGGCAAGGTCGTGAAGCTGAGACAGCAAAGTGAAGCCGTGCTAGCGGCGGGTGCGAACTTGCTGGATGTGGGCGACCCAGGTGCAATCGAGGTGATCGTCGAGCTATTAACCGAAGACGCAGCGCAGATAAAACCCGGTGCACTCGCCACACTAAGTAATTGGGGCGCACCGAATGTATTGGAAGCTCGCGTACGTCTGGTGGAACCCTCAGCATTCACCAAAGTGTCTGCACTCGGGGTTGAGGAACAGCGGGTCAATGTTGTCCTCGACATTAGCTCGCCACCTGCGATGTGGCAGACCCTGGGAGATAACTACAAGGTGGATGTCACAATTCCGGTGCAGAGTGCGTCCAAGGTCATGTTAGTGCCTGTCGGCTGTCTATTCCCCTTAGGAAGTCGTAGCGCGCTATTTGTGTTCGATCAGGGACGTGCCCGCGTGAACGAGGTGACGCTCATGGCCCGTAACGGCCGCGAGGCCTGGATCAAAACCTCGCTAAAAGCAGGAACGAAAGTAATCGCCTATCCCCCCGCCAGTTTGAAAGATGGTGATCGCGTCAACATGATCGAGTGAGCATCATTGACCACCCTACCAGCATTATCAAACGCGCTAACGATGGTGGGCATAGAACTGATATTTAATGAATTGCACAACTGCCAGATAACTCAGCACTAATGCGGCCAACACACCAAAGAAAGATAGCGGAGGCGGTACAAAGCCGAAATAGCTGCCGAGAGGCGTAAATGGCAACAGCATCGCCAACAGTACGACGATCAGTGAAGTGCCGGCCAGCACAGGATGGGGACGGCTTTTCAGTGGATTGCCGCGAGTGCGAATAATAAAAATGACCAGCACCTGTGTGCACATCGATTCAATGAACCATCCGGTCTGAAACAGCGCCTCGTTGGCCTTGAACATCCAGAGCAGAAGTCCGAAAGTCAGAAAATCAAATAGCGAGCTAACCGGACCGATTACCCACATAAAGTTCTTGATCAGCTGAATATCCAGTACATGGGGCCGCTCCAGCTCGGCATCATCAACTTTATCCAGCGGAATCGCGATCTCTGACAGGTCATACAAAATATTGTTCAGTAAAATCTGTGTCGGCAACATCGGCAGGAAGGGTAGAAACACCGA